>CAMPIC010000088.1 GCA_946886185.1 uncultured bacterium | reverse complement strand
GGTCGGGGAGAGGCGCTTCGGTGCGAACACACCCGCTCCGTCTGGACACCACCCGGATTTATCTGCGGAACTTCCGTGTGTTCCGCCGTTCCGTGGCCCGGCGCACCGCCCTTTCGACCCGCTTGAGAGCGCCGTCCATCGCCGCCTGAAGCGAGCCATGTCGTTCCTCGACGACCACGCTCGGTAGGCCGCGCAGCACCACCTTGATCCTGCACAGCTTGTCGAGCCCGCCGCGAGGACCGTTGATGTCCTCGATACGCACGCTGGCGCGTTCCACCGCAGGCTCGAACTTGCCGAGGTTGCGGCCGAGCTTGCGCCGCAAGTACTCGCGGTCGGCCGGATCCACCTCGACGCCGACGGCACGGATGAATGCGGGCGTTCCCTCCGCTGTAGCAGGATCGATGGTCCGCTTCTCTGCCTTGCTCACTTGCTTCGGGAGAGGCGCCCGCTTCGCGCTGTCCGGTGTGCGAACACGATCGCGTCCGAGCTCCGGCGTGAGTCGTCCGAACGTGCCGCGTTTGAGCTCGTGGAGCACATCGGTCGCGGTCACGATCCCGACGATCTCCTTTCCGTCCATGACCGGAAGGCAGCCGATGAGTTGCCCGCGCATCAGATTGGCAGCCTGCCGCAAGGTGATGGTTGGCGGGACCGTGGTTGCGCCCGGAGTCATGAGATCGCGAACGGTTCGATTCCGGCGGACGGTCGCCCCTTCTCGCCCTCCGAGATCTCTCTCGGAGATGACTCCGAGCAATCTCGACCCTTCCGTGACTACCAGATGGCGAAAGTGATTCTTCTGCATGCGCGACCAGGCGCTGCTGGCTGGCTCATCCGGCTCGACGGTCACGACGGGGGTGCTCATGATCTCTTGGACGCGCATGGCAGGCTCCTTTCCAGGCATCAGCGAAAGCCCCGGGACAAAGCCAGTATCGAACGCGGCAACCAGCAAGGGCAATCGTGGTTACCCGACATGGGATTTGCAGCGCGAGCTCATCGGATCAGATGCAGCGTCCGTCTTTCGACTCGATCCGCCTGGCGGGCGTGGAGGTAGTAGACGCCCGAAGGCACCGGCCTTCCCGACGCATCCGTTCCGTTCCATTCGATCCGATGCGATCCTTCCGGGTGCACGACCGTCTGCTGCCAGACGCGGCGGCCGTTCGGATCGATGATTTCGAGAACGGCGGGCGCGGATGAATTCCCCTGCAGCCAAATCGATGTGCGTGAAGAAAACGGCTCGGGAGACACCCTCTGGATCAGGTCTGCCGTGATCGAATGCTCGTGGGCGACATCGGACGGATCGGGAAGGATCTTGTGAACCTCGCCGAGGGCTTCGTCCCAGTGCCAGTCGATGACATAGAGCTCGCCGAACCCGTCCTCGCCGAACCCAGCCAGGAAGGTGAACGTACCGGCTCCCGGCGGCTCGAGCTCGGCGGAGCGATCCGTGAAAGCCGAGATCTGCTGGCCGTCGTACCGGAAGTCCAGATCTGACGAGTGCAGTAATCGGAGAAGAAGTACGTGCCGGCCAACCCGGGAATGCCTTTGCCTCGATATACGTAGCCGCCGTTCACCGAGCATCCGTTGGAGTGCGAATACTCGTGGATGGGCCAGGTCAAGGTTCCATCGTCGCAGCCGCCCGGCGGTTCGAAGCAGTGCATTCCTTCCATCCGTTTCCATCCATAGTTGTGTCCTCCAGGATCGCCGGCGGGCTGAAAATTGATCTCCTCGAACCGGGAGTTGCCCACGTCCGCGATCCACAGGTCGTGGGTTTCCCGATCGAACGTCATTCCCCATGGTTCGCGCAGCCCGAGCGCCCAGATCTCCGGCCGGTATCCCGGCTCTCCCACGAAGGGGTTGTCCGGCGGAACCGTATATGGAAAGTCGCCGCCCACGTCGATACGCAGGATTTTTCCGAGGAGAGATGAAGGATCCTGCGCGCGGTCATCCGGATCTGATTCGGGCCCGCCGTCACCCATTCCAATGTAGAGGTAGCCGTCGTCCGGACCGAACGCCATGTATCCGCCGTTGTGTAACGGGTTCGGTTGATCGATGGTGAGGAGCACCTCCTCCGACTGCGTATTGGCTCGATTCGGATTCCCGGAGACATGGAATCGCGACACCCGCGTGTCGCCGCCGGTGAAGGTGTAGTTGACATAGAACTCGCCGTTGGTCGCGTAGTCCGGATGAAACGCCATTCCGAGAAGGCCTTGGAAGGTGCCGTCGAACTGCACGCGTGTGCTGATGTCGAGGAAGGGAATTGCGAGCTGCTGGCCGTTCTCGACGATGCGCACGCGTCCTCGTTGCTCGAGCACGAAAAGACGCGTGTCGCCTGGTGGGGCGGTGAGGAAGACCGGCTTCGCGAAGAACCCGTCTACTTTCTGCGTTCGCAAGGCGCTGGCCGGCGTCGCGACCACGCTCATCGACATCGCGAGGCCAACCGCGATGGACAGGATCGCAGCCGAACCCGTGGAGCCGTGGCGTCCCGCAGCGGGAGCGGGCTCGATCCGCATCCATTCCCGATACATGTCGTACAGCGCAGACAGGAGAGTGATGGCGGCGGCGACGCCGAACCATGGCATGGCGATCGCGTCCGCCTCCGGCGCGGCGAAGATCGAGAACGGCCTCCGATCGATGAACGTCGTCATGGGAGCGGCGTGCATCAGCAGCATGACGCCGAGCGCGACATGGCTGGCGATGTCGATGCGCCGGTTCCAGCGACGCCAGCCGTTCCGTATCGCGACGATCAGGTAGTTGCCGACGACGAGTACGAGGCAACTCAAGGTGGCGACGCGTTGCCAACTGCCGAGGAACGCATCGGAGAGGGCCAGTCCGGTCGAACTGCCCTTGCCGAACGTGGCAATTTCCCAGAAAGCCTGAGGCGAGAGGTACATCGCCAGCGGAAACACGGCCATCGCCACAGCCGACGCCAGCGCGGACCATCGCCAGCCGCGAGCGGGCAGGTCCTGCGCGTGCGGGCGCCATGTGAAACGACCAGCAGGCGAGCGCCGGCGCGCCCAGCCGATGAGCGCGAACACGACGAAGAGGATCCCGATCCAGCGCATCAGATCATCGCCGCTGCGGCCCAGTGCCAACAGCGCTACGATGCCGACGATCGCCCAGATCACGAAGTTGTGATTGTCCTCCGGCTCCACCAGCGGATCGCGCGGCCGATAGCGCGCCGCCATCTGCGAGGGACGTCCGAGCGGCGCGAGAACTTTCATCGCCATCGCCCGGTCTGGCTCGCGGCCCCGCTCTGCCGCCTTGGCCGCAAGCTCGTCGTGGAGCAGCGCGCGCAGTTCGAAGGCGACGTCGTTGCGGGCATCGCGGCGCAGATAACGCGCGACATCGCGCACATAAGACTCGATCACGTCATGCGCATCCATCACGCGCCTCCGAGAAATCCATCGATGACCTCCACCTGAGCCCGCCAGGCCGCGGCCAGCTCCGCCAGGACGCTCCTGCCTTCCGCGTTCAGTCTGTAGTAGCGGCGCGGCGGGGCTGTGTCGGTGTCCCATTCGCTGTCCAGCAGCCCTTGGGATTCCAGTCGCCGCAGCAATGGATAGAGCGTCCCCTCCTCGACCGGCATGCCTCCCTCGACGAGCGCCTGGCGCAAGGAATAGCCGTACTGTCGCTGGCGCAGCTGGCTCAGCACCGCCAGGACCAGCGCCCCGCGCCGGAGCTCGATCAGTCCGGTTTCCCGGTTGTCCTTGGTGTCTTTGTTAGCCACGCCGCCCTCTACCGTTGGCCGCACAGTACATAGTGCCACATACTATGTCAAGCACAGTAGAGGTGGAGACCGATCTTTTGGACCCGACTGCTACGTCGGAACAATCTCGCGCGGACCACTCCCGCTCCGGGAGTGCGCGGCGCTTGGTCTCACGGCAGCTCGAAACGGATTCTCCGTTCGGATGGATCGGCTTGCGTCAGACGGACGGTCACCTCGGCTCCGAGCGGCAGAGGACGGTCGCCGCGTGATGTGAGA
Organism: uncultured bacterium; assembly: GCA_946886185.1. The sequence goes on along the minus strand of CAMPIC010000088.1, from coordinate 4,741 downwards.
GGAGCCTCGATCGCAGGCTCGGCGATCACAACTTCACCCTCATGAGGATCGCGGTCGTTCAGGTCGACCACGATTCCCTCGAACATCTCACCGACTCGATCGTGCAGCACGGTGGCCTCCATCAGATCGAGAATCGCGCGCTCATAACGATTGGCGCGCCGGCTCGATTCCGACATGGTCGCCGGCAGATCCTCGAGCCGTGCCAGCACCCAGTCGGGGACGGGAACTCCCGCACAGAGTGAGACGGCGATCTCGCCCGCGTATCGATCCACGAGACGCCGGATCGGCGCGGTGACGTGCGCATATTCTCCGGCCAGCGCCGCATGAACCGGCTGCTCCGGCAACTCGCCTCGGAACCCGACATATCCCGCACCGCGCAGAAGGGCGGTGCTCGCATTGAGCATCGCGGCATCGGCCGCTCGACGTGGATCGAGCGAACGGATGAAGTCTGGATAGCTCCGCTCGTCGGGCCATGCGACGCGCAGCGCGTGCGCAACGCGGCGCAGCCGCGCCACGTCCCGCGGATCGGCGGGGGACAGCGTACGCAAGATTCCGACGCCTCCTCGAATCATTAGATAGGCGGCGCCCATCCCGGTGAGCAACGAGATGTGCGCGTTCCAATCCTCGACCGGGCGGGCCTCACGAAACCGCAGCACCCATCGCCCGTCTTCCGACAGATCGACTTCTTGATCCGGCAGAGGGAGGCTCACGCCGCCGCGCTCTTTCTCGCGCGCGAGCCGCAGCGTTCCGACCTCCCGAAGCAGCTGGAAAGTCGGAGAAGCGCGTTCCGAGTCCAGATCCGCCTGCGCTTGCGCATACGTGAGCTTCGCTCGGCTGCGGACCATCGCCCGCTCGACCTGCACATCCACGCCCTCGCCGGCCTCATCCACGTCGATCGTCCAGAGCAGAGCGGGTCGATCTCCATCCGGCAGCAGAGAGGCTGCTCTTTCGGAGATGGCAGGAGGGTGGAGAGGTACTTTCGTCTCGCCTCCGTAAAGTGTCTCGCCCCGACGGTTCGCTTCCGCGTCGATGGCACCTCCCGGCCGCACGAAGGCGGCGACGTCGGCGATCGCGTAGAACACGCGGTATCCGGCGCCGCGACGTTCGATGTGCAGAGCCTGATCGAGATCGCGGGCGGACTCAGGGTCGATGGTCAGGAAGGGGATGTCGGTGCGATCCAACCCGGGCAGCACGGGATTGCGCGCCGCTTCCTCTGCCTCGGCGAGCGCGGCAGCGGGAAACTCCGCATCGATCCGCATCTCCTCCTGGATCGCAGAAATGCCGCGGCGCAGAGTGGCCCTGTCCACTCCCGGCACCTTCGGAGAAACACGTACGACACGTCTCACGTCGAGATCCCCTCCGCGAACCAACGAGCACGCAACACCGCGCCCCATGTCGACTGCGGTCCACGTCCGGTGAACCGCGGTGAGACCAGTATGGATGTCCATCCCGCCTCAACGTCCAGTATCGCACGGTGCTGCTTATCGCCGGCTTTGCCGGCCGCTGAACGACGCTCGGATCAACGTCGATCCGATCAAGGTTGTCGCTCTGACTCTGAACCTGCGCGCGAATTCACCGGCGCCTGCTCCCGACCCCAGCCAACGTGGTCGAGATCCGCGCCAATGGATCCCGGGGCGCGACAGAGGAACGGTGCCGAGTTCCCGTCCGCTTGCATGCGGTGGCTGCGTGACCTAAAAGCGGTATTGAAGCAAGACTCGCTGAAGGTCGGCAGTGACGCCGAGCTGGAGCCGCGCTCGAGTCGGTTCCGAGTCGGGCTCTGCCCGATCTGACTTCACTCTGAATAGCTGCGACACGCCGAGCACGATTCCAGCCCCGGCCAGTAAATCAGACCTCTTGCCCTCGTCGCTCGCAGCGAGCACTAAGCCAGACCCGATTCCCAACAACGCCAAGGGTGGAACGGTTCGCTGACGGAGAATGAAGACCAAATTTCCGACAGCCAGAGCGCCCGTCGCGGCAGCGACCCACGCGCGTTCGAAGGCGGGGCGCTCGATATGGTTGGTTACTGTCCCCGAGGCAGTCGATCCGAAAGAACACGCGATGCAAAGAGCGCATAGAAACGACCTACCTATTGCGACCGCTCTTCGCGCGTTCATTGAGGATGGATCTCGCATGTGCTCCTCCGACCCGAGAATGTCCCGGGCAGAACCCGATGAAGTGAAGGTTATACGGCCAGACTTCCACGGTCCATCGGGCCTTCATCCGGCAAGGGGGCGCGGAATTCAGTCGACACCCGCGTTCCTCCTTTCCGAACCGGTCACGGTTGCCATGACCAACGTCGCCACTGGCCAGGTCTCCTCGTTCGTGTTGCCGATGACGGTGAAGTCGGTCTCTTCCGCCGGCACGACGCCCGATAGCAACGCCGCGCCCGGGTCCGCACCCTCGGCGTGGTACAGGTCGATCGTATCGCCGGTCGCTTGCAGCCACAGGCCGTAGCCATAGGCGTTGTCGAAGCCTTCCGGCACGGCGGCGTGAGGCGTCAGCATCCGGCGGGTCATCGCCTCGCCCAGCAACCGGTGTTGGCGCAGCGCATCCCAGAATCTGCACATATCCGGCGCGCTGACGAAGACGCCGCCGTCCGCGCCGCCCACGATCGGCACGTCGAAGACGTTGGTGCGCCATCCGCCCTTCTCAGTCGGAACGTAGCCATAGGCCGTGTTCGCGGGCAGCCGGTTCGACTCGTAGAAGCCGCTGGCACGCATCCCGCAGGCGTCGAAAATATGGCGCTGCACGTAATCGATATAGGCGATGCCGCCGACCTGCTCGATCACCAGCCCCAGCACGATGTAGCCGGCATTGTTGTAGTGGAAGTGGTCGCCTGGTGGGAATTTCTGCGGCAGGTGCTGGAAAAGCGGCAGGAAGTCGCTCGGCTCACGAATGGTGTACATCGGGCGCTCCGCCCACAGCGCCGCGAAGTCGTCCATCACGTCCTCGTCGAAGTAGTCGGGGATGCCGGACGTGTGCGACAGCAGGTGATGAAGGGTCACGCCGGGGTCAAAGCTGGGAAAACGCACGTCGAGGCAGTCCGAGAGCCGCGCATCGAGCGACACCACGCCCCGTTCCGCGAGCTGGCACACTGCCAGCGCGGTGAATGTCTTGGAGCCGGACGCGACGGCAAAGCTGGTGTCGACGCGGTTGGGCCGCCGGTTGGCCTTGTCGGCGTCTCCCCAGGCGCCGGAAAACACCGTTTCGCCTCTTTCGCGCACCAGCACGACGCCGGAAAACGGTTTCACCTCGTGCTGCCGCGCGATTGCCGCGCGCAGCGCTTCCACATCTACCATGTACGTTCCACCGATCTGCAATGCGACGCCAGCGACCTGCTCGCAGATGGTCGACAAGCCGTCCAATGCGGTTACAGACGCGTCGTAGCGAACTGTGTGTAGCGGTCGAAGTCCCGATCTTCCTTGAGAAGCGAAGTGACTCCCGCCTCGCGACAGAGGCGACGATCTGAGTGTAGAAGATCAGATTGCCGATCGCTCCCGCCTCCTCGATGGCGATGCCAAGCAGATCGAGGAAGCGGGCGCCGGGATAGAGCACGATCAGGCTCCGCGAATCCAGGATCTGGCCGATCGCGCTCATGGCCTCCGAGGCAGTGAAGGCGGGGTCGAAAAGCTTCGGGTGGGTCACGGCGCGCAAGAACTTGCCGATGCATCGCAGGCAGGAGCGACTCCTGGTCGATGCCGCGGATCGGCTACAATGGCCAGTTCGGACCTGGATTGGGATTTCTGTTCCGGAACGTCGAAAACACCTAGCAAACAAACGTACGGTTCTGGTACGATCCGGCGCCGTAGCCAGCCAGAGAGCGACCATTCCGGAGGCAAAGGGCTGTGAAGCATATCTACATAGAAGGCGCCCGGGAGCACAACCTCAAGAACGTCACTCTGACCCTGCCGCGCGACGCCCTCGTTGTCCTCACCGGCGTTTCCGGCTCCGGAAAGTCTTCGCTCGCCTTCGACACCCTCTACGCGGAAGGGCAGCGCCGCTACGTCGAGTCGCTCTCCGCCTATGCGCGCCAGTTCCTGGGGCAGATGGAAAAGCCGGACGTCGACCATATCGAAGGTCTCTCGCCGGCCATCTCGATCGAGCAGCGGCAAGGCGGGCGTAATCCCCGCTCGACCGTCGCCACCACCACCGAAATCTACGATTACCTCCGCGTGCTTTTCGCGCGCATCGGTGTGCAGTATTGCGCGAAGTGCGGGCGGAGAATCTCGCGGCAGTCGATCGATGAGATCGTGGCGCAGGTACTCGAGTCATTCGAAGGACAGAAGGTGCAGATCCTCGCGCCGGTAGTCGAGGGACGAAAGGGCGAGTACCGCAAAGAGCTCGAAGCTCTGCTCAAACAGGGATTCCTGCGCGCGCGCATCGACGGCGAGATCTACGCGCTCGACGAAGACCTCCCGGCGCTCGACAAGAAGAAGAAGCACACCGTCGAAGTGGTGGTCGATCGGATCCGACCGGAGAGCGGCCGCCGCCAGCGGCTATCCGACTCGCTCGAAACCGCGCTCAAAGTGGGGCAGGGGATCGTGCGCGTGCTCGGCGAAACGGGGGAGCAGCTCTTCAGCGAAGCGACCGCGTGCCTGACGTGCGGCATCAGCTATGACCCGCTCCATCCGCGGAACTTCTCCTTCAACAGTCCCTACGGCGCATGCCCCGATTGTCAGGGGCTCGGGATGCTGCAGGACATCGACGACAAGATCGCCGCCTCGCTGACCATGGGCGTGTT
>CAMPIC010000087.1 GCA_946886185.1 uncultured bacterium | reverse complement strand
CTCGATGGTCGACCTGACCGATCGCAAACGCTCCGAGGCGGCGATCCAGGAAGGGGCTCGCAGGATCCGGGTCCTCATGAACGCGGTGCCTGCCTTCGTCTGGATGGCGGATGGCAACGGAAGCGTGCAGCAATTCAACGCGCGCTGGCACGACTACACCGGAGTGACGCTCGAAGAGGTGCGGCAGGGGAAGTGGCGGCGCGTGGTGCATGCGGACGACCGGGAGGCGCTCGTACGCAAGTGGAGCCTGGCGGTGCAATCGGGACTTCCCTATGAACACGAGCTTCGGATGCGGGGCAGAGACGGGCAGTACCGATGGTTCGTCTCGCGCGCGCTGCCGGTGAAGGACGACAGCGAGACCGTCGTCGGCTGGTATGGCACCACCGTGGACATCGAGGATCGGCGCCGGATGGAGGACGAGCGCGCCGCGCTCCTCGCGAGTGAAAGGTCCGCGCGGAAGGAAGCGGAGGAGGCCAACCGGATGAAGGATGAATTCCTGGCCACCCTCTCGCACGAGATCAGGACCCCGATGTCCGCGATTCTGGGATGGGTGCAGGTCCTCCGCACCGGCGACACCACCGGAATGGATGCGAGCATCGCGCACGGACTGGAAGTGATCGAGCGCAACGCGCGCGCACAGGCACAGCTGATCGAGGACCTGCTCGATATGAGCCGGGTGATCTCCGGCAAGCTGAGGCTGGAGGGGCGCGACGTGGATCTGGTGGAAGTGATCGAGGCGGCCACCAGCACCGTTCATCCCGCCGCGGTGGCGAAGCGGATCACCATCCGCACTAATCTGATGCCGGCTGACTGCGTGGTCTATGGGGATGCCACGCGACTCCAACAGATGGTGTGGAACCTGCTCACCAACGCGGTCAAGTTCACGGGCGCGGGAGGGACGATCGAAATCGCGGTGCAGACGCTCGCCGAACGCGCTCAGATCGAGGTGCGCGACAACGGAGAAGGAATCGAGCCGGAGTTCCTGCCTCATCTCTTCGAGCGCTTCCGTCAAGCCGACTCCTCGACGACGCGTCGGTTCGGGGGGCTCGGCCTGGGGCTCGCGATCGTCAAACAGCTCACGGAACTGCACGGCGGGACGGTGCAGGCCTCGAGCGAAGGGCGCGGATGCGGCGCGGTGTTCATGATCGAGCTTCCTTTGTCGCCTTCGCGAATGAGCAGCGACCCGTCGCAGGAAGGGCGTTCCCTTCTGCTTCTTTCAGACCGATCGGGCGCGCGACCCTCGCCGGTCCGCGCGCGGCAGAGCGGGCGCGTCCTCCTGGTCGAGGACGAGGAGGACACGCGAGAGGCGATGACGCGACTCCTCGAACGCAACGGGTATCGCGTCGCTTCCGTGTCGAGCGCGGCGCGGGCATTGGACGCGCTCCGGGACTACACGCCGGAAGTATTGATCAGCGACATCGGGATGCCGGGGATGGACGGGCATGAGCTGATCCGCCGCATCCGGGAACGGCCGGCCGACGATGGGGGCAACGTGCTCGCGCTGGCCCTCACGGCATTCACGCGTCCGGAAGACCGCGAGCGCGCGCTGCGGGCGGGCTACGATGCGCACCTCGGAAAGCCGGTGGACGAGTCGGAGCTGCTGCTGTGCTTGCGGAGGATGCGCAATCGCGACGCGAACGCTCGCAACGAGCGCGGGGGACAGCCGACCACCCTTTGAGGGCGGTCCGATGCCGGATCAGCGGACCTTGCCGCCGCCGGAGCTGATTCTTTCGATCGCCTCTTCGGTCCAGACGCGCGGATTTTCGAAGTCGAGCGTGTACCAGTAGCGGAAGCCGGTGCGCCATTCACGCGCGGCGTCGCCGGCGGAGTAGGGGCAGCGCGGCCGCGGCTCGCTCCATTGCGTCGCTGCCCACCGCGCGTACGTGACGCCTCCCTCGAGGAAATAACGCGACTGTACTTCCGTGCGCTTCATCTCCATCACCTCGCTCGGCGTCCTGGAATGGTCCGAGTCAATAGACAAGTCCGTGTTCGATTTCGTGTCCGGGTCAATAGGGCCGCACCACCGTGGTGTGCGGGTCTGCGACCAATTCAGCGTACCGAGGCGACTCCACGGGTATGAGCGCGAGCCGACCCTCGGAATCTCCGTGAAATCCCCATCCGCCGGTCTTGCACAAAGCGCTTCCCCGCAGATTCCGCTTCGCGATGTCGCAGTCGAATCTCCGCCCCCGCACCACGTGTACCTCGTACAACAGCGACGAGAGCGTCCAACGGTACGGTTCTGAGGAGAGGATCCGGTGGTAGATCCAGGTCACCGTGCCGCGTTTCGGGACGTTCGCGGTGCCGGTCGCTCCCGGAATCGCGACGAAGATGTCCCGATACCGGCTGTCGAACGATTCCGGATCGGCGACATACTGCGTGAGAGGCGGGGGAGCCTTTTCGTCGTTCGTTATCGGCACCGGCACCATCCTGATTCGCGGATGCGAGTTGAGAGCCAAGGCGCGGAGAGCCGCCACTAGGCAGGGCGATCTGGGGTCGGGCAGTGTGGAGGTTCGCTCCATCGATGAGCGCCGACGTACTTCTGACGGTAATCTCTGTTCGGAGCGAAAGGCAAGGTAAATCCAGGCCCACGGCCGATGTCAGGCTGCCGCCATACAGGGTCTATCTTTTTGCATCGCAAATGGATAGCGGTGGGACAACCGCCCGAGGTTCCCGCCGATCGGCGCCCGCCATCCCGTTCGCCCCCTCCGGGGGCACGGATCCTGTCGGTCGAAGCAGGGCCGCACGATCGTTCGAAGATCGATGGTCGGCGTAGGGGCATCCTGCCATTTCGGATCGCGATGATGCGCGATCTCAGCGTTCGTTGCCGTGCTTGAACTGGCCGGTCGCTTTGGCGAGCAGAAGCTGCTGCTCGGCCGGCCCCCGCTGCTTGATATCGCGCAGGAGCTGCTCCGCGCGGTTGCCCGTCAGAGTCTTGATGAGACGTCCTTCGAAGTAGATCATGACGCGGCCATCTTTGACCGCGCGATAACGGAACGGTTCACCCTCCAGTTTTCCGCGACGATCGATGACCACTCGTCTCCTTCGCCGCGTTTGCGCACATGCGCGTTGCGCCCCGCCGGCGGCGACGCACACTCCGACCCAACCTTTGGTCCCGCCGCCATGATTGCATCGATCGCGCGCGCGGCGAAGGTCCCGTTCGTGGCGCGCTCGCGGAAGGCAGGCCGCACCTGGGATGGTCGGCGCCCCGGCGCTGAGCTATGCTCGTCCGGTCATGATTCCCCGGCGGCACGGAGACGTCGCAACCGGGAACCGGCTGTTCCAGAGCGTCGTGCCGGTGCTCGCGTCGCTCACGTGTGGCTTCCGCGTGGCTTGCGGCTGCGAGGAGAGGCGCTCCCGTCCGTGAGGATGCATGAGGAATCGATTCGCCATCTTCGCCTGGATCGCTGTCTTCGTCTTGGCCTTTCCCGCCTCCGGATCGGTCCCGAAGCGCGTCTTCGTCGAGCATTTCGGCGCCACCTGGTGAACGTTCTGCCGTTGGGCGCGGTGCGCGCTCCATGAGATCGAGAGCGAGAACGGACGTCAGGTGATTCACGTGGAGACCCATGTCGGGCTCGGAGATCCGTTCACGAACGCCGAGACCACCCTGCGCAAGGAGCGCTACGGCGTCGTAGGGATCCCGCACGTCCGGATCGACGGTGAGATCGGAGTGATCGGCGCGTCGCAGTCGTGCCCGGCGCTCGGCGAACAGTACCAGTCTGCGATCGACGCGCGACTCGAGGAGTGGGAGGGCACGAGTCCGATCGAGATCACGGGTAACCTCGAGATTGCCGGGGGCGTCGCGACCGTGACCGCGTCGGTGGAGCTGATCGATCCCGGGTACTCATTCGATGCGCATCAGGTGACTCTCTTCCTCTACGAAGACCACGCCTACTGGTGCTGCGGCCCCGGAGGAGTGGACCGCTGGGACGAGGTGGTTCGGATGGTACGCTCGACCTCCGCTCCTTTGACGGAGCACGGCGCCCGGCAAATCGTAATGGAATCGGTCAGTGCCTCCGGGCTCGATCCGGACCGTCTGCGTGCCGTCGCGATCTACGAGGAGATCGGCGGCGAGCTGGAAGTGATCCAGGCGAGCGACTTCACCCGTTTCGAATCGGCGTTTCCGCCGGTAGCGTCGGTGCCGCAAGGCTCGGGAGATGCACTTGTCCCGGGCACGCTCAGCAACGTGACGAGCCATGACGATGAGATCGATCTCGATCTGGACGACAGCTTCGGCTGGCCGGCGGAATTTCGGGTGGGAGACGATCCCGAGTGGCATACCGAGCTCACGCTGCCGTTGCTCGCGGGCCAGCAAGTCCCTTGCTGGGTACGCGTGCGGACCGATTCCACTCGGCGTGCCGGAGAGGGCGCATTGGTGGCGCATTCCCCGATCACCGGGCAGACGGATGCGATCGCGATGAAAGTGTTCAATCGAGCTCCTTCGGTCCTGCTGGTGGATGACGACCGGGGATTCAACTATGACCAGCGGTTCACGGAGGCGCTCGCGAGCCGCGGGTACTTCTCCGACCGCGTGCAGGTCGAAGTCGATGCGAACGGTCCGCCGCTCTCCGCCCTGCAGGGGTACGACGTGGTGATCTGGCAGACCGGCCACACCGCGAGCACGCTCAACCTTCCCGACCTCGAGCGTCTGCGCGCGTATCTCGACCAGGGAGGCGGCCTGTTCCTGCAGAGCATGGAGTATCTCTCCAGTCACGGACCGGATCCGTTCACCCGCGACTATCTGGGCATCGCCTCCTATCGCTCCCAGGAAGGGGCGGAGTCGGCCTTCGGAATCGCGGGCGATCCGATCACGGGGGGAATGGCGTTCCCCCAGCTGCAATGGCCTAACCCGAATCACAACCGGGTCGATGTCGTGGAGCCGACTGCGGCCGCACGATCGATTCTGCGCAAGGAAACGGACGAGTCGATCGCGCTGCGCCTGGAGCGGCCCGACGGAGCTCGCGTGGTGTTCAATTCCGTGCTGGTGAGCGCGTTTGCGGAGGATGCTCCGGATCCTGGCAATCTCGCTTCTCTGGTCGTGAAGACGGTGGAGTGGATCGCGGACGTGCCGAGCCCGTCTTCCGCGCCGGCTCTCGCCTTCACTTCGAACGAGGGACTGAGGAGAGCGATTCCCAATCCGTTCGTGCCCGGGGTAGCGCTGGAGTTCGCGCTCTCCGAAAGGTCGGCCGGTCGCGCGGTGTCGCTCGAGGTGGCCGATGCTTCGGGTCGCAGAGTGCGGCGCCTGTTCCGAGATCGGCTCGCCGCCGGAGTCCATGAGCTGTCCTGGGACGGGTTCGACGACGAGGGGCGTGCGGCGCCCACGGGAGTCTATTTCGCGATCCTGCGATGCGCCGGCGGCGAATCGGTCCTGAAGCTGACCCGCCTCGATCGCGAATGAGCTCGCGCGCGCTGCGTCACGGGCTCGGATGGCTTCTTCTCGCGGCCGCTCTCGGTTCGATCCTGTCCGTGATCGCGGCTCAATCGGCTTCCCTGCATCATCACACTTCGCAGACGTTCCTCTACCTGGGGCAGGGTTGGAGCGAGTACCTGGAGCGTTGGGACGAGCCGTGGGTGTCTCGCATCGGGTCCACCGCGCTCGGCTATTGGGCCACCGACGCCCCGACCGTCGAACGATTCTCCGTCCGGGTGGGATGGTGGGTCGCGCTCTGGTTCGTCGCGATTTCCGCCCTTTGGATCGGCTGGTTGGCCGATTGGCGGCTGCGCGCGCTCGCGATGCTGGCGAACTTCTCCGCGATCACCTTCGCTTATCTGCCAGTCGTCCTGGGAGGCGAGGCTACCCGGATCTACCCGTGGGACCTGCCCGCCTTGTTTTTCATGACGCTCGCGCTGTTGCTCATCGAGCGTTCTGCTCCGCTGGTCATCTCCGCTCTCGTGGTCTTCGTGGGAATGTTCATGAAGGAGACGGTGGGGATCGTCTTCCTCCTTCCTCTGGCGCGGAAGCAGGTTCGAGCCGCGATCTTCCTGCTCGGAGCCGCGGTGGTGGGGAGGGTGCTCGCCAAAACGATCACCGGATGGCAGCCGGGATTCGTGGAGCTGGTGGGATACTGTTCTCCGCAGGAGCCCAATGCGTTGCGGATCTGGTACAACCTCCGCTATTGCCTCCAGTGGGAGCACGCTTTTCATCCGCTTTTCACAAACGCGGGATGGCTGCTCGCGGCGCCGCTCTTCATGAAAAAGTCGGGACGTCCCATGCTGCTTCTCCTGGCCGGATTCGCGGCTCTGACTCTCCTCTGCGGCGTGATCCATGAATATCGGATCTGGCTGGAAGCGATGCCGATGGCGCTCCTGCTCGCCGGGCTCGGCCGGGAGCGGGAGTTGCTTTCCCTCCGCGGAGACCCGACAATCCCCGCCATGTCGTCGATTCGAGAAGACAGCCAAGGGGAAAAATCGTGAGCCGTTCTGGTCTGCCGAAAGCGGTGCGTGGAAACCGGCGACATGCCCGCCCGATGGAGGCGGCGGGGCCTGTGATCGCGCTGCTCTCGTCCGTTCTGCTGTGGGCATGCGCTTCGACTCCGCCGGGGGACAGTGGACCGGGGGCCGAGGAGACGAGCAGAGAGCCGTCGGGTGGAGATTCCACGGGCGGGGAACCGCCGGCCGCGCAGGGTCTGCTCGGCGTGGCTTTCGCGCCCGGGCATACCGTCCCGGTGATCCGAATGGAATCCGGCGACGTTTTGGATCTCTCCTTCGACGTCGCACGATCGGGCAACTATTCCATCCGCTTCACGCCCGCGACGCGGGACTGGGCTCCGTCGCGCGATCCGGAGCCGCACCCGATGCCGCGGCCGGACCGGATCCTCGAATATGAGAACTTCTTCGGACTCGATGACCAGTATGTGCGGTACTCGTACGAGTTCCCCAACTCGCGCGTATCTTTCCCGCGGAGCGGAAATTACCTCCTGGAGGTGTACGAGTCCGATTCAGGCGCATCGCTCTTTTCCCGCAATTTCGCGGTGAGCGACGACCTCTTCGAGATCACCATCCAGCCGAGCGCGCGCTCGTATGTGGAGTTTCCGGACGAGATCCGCCCGGAAGCGCGCGTGGACCTGCCGCGCGATCCGAATTTCGCGCCCGAGGACTGCACCGTCTGCTTCGTGAAGAACGGTTGGATCGACGACCGCTACTGCACCGAGGTGTTCCGTCTGGAAGGGCCGACTTACGTATACACCGCGCACGATATGTTCCGGCCCACCGTTCCGGTGCGCTACCTGGATCTGAGGAGCGACCAGTACGTTTCGCGCCGATTCGAGCACACCGTCCCCAACGAGCTCATTCTCTTTCCGGACGACCTCCGGGAGCGGCCCGTGTATACCTATTCGACTCCGATTCCTCGCTCTCCCGCGGTCAACCCGCCGGAGCTGGGGCCGTACGTTCGCGCGCAGTTCTCGCTCTTCAACGTGCCGGCGAGCGCGGGGCCCCCTTACGTCGTGGGAAGCTTCAATGACTGGGCAAAGCGGCCCGAGCACCGCATGACCTACGACCAGGCGAGCGACACCTACACTCTCGATCTCCTGGTGGAAGAGGCGGAGATCTACTACGCCTACCTCTGGGACGATCAGGGCTCGGTGATCGATCGCACCCAATTCGAGGGTCCGCCCGCGGTCGCGTACACCGTTCTCTTGTATGCCAAGGACTGGCGCTATCCGACCGATCGGCTTCTTGCGGTGCGCGGAGAGCAGCTGCCCTGAGTCGCGGCTAGACGATGGGCGACTCCGGCTCCATCGGGATCACGATCCAGCAGATGATATAGGCAAGGACTCCGGTGCCGAATCCCAGGAGCAGGACCAATGCGATCAGGCGCGGGATGATCGGATCGATCCCGAAATACTTCGCCAGCCCGCCGCAAACGCCCGCGATCTTCTTGTCGGTGCGAGAACGAGTCAGTCTCCGGGGAGCGCCATTCATGGAATTGAACCTCCTCGATTGAACCAAAGACCTTCTTGTCTGATCGGCTGCTGGACGCGCGCGGATCTTGGACTGGTCCCACCGGGAGGAAAGCCAATTCCCCTTCGGAAGGGTCTTTCCTTCGCGCCCGGGCGACGCATCTCGACCGTCCGCACAAGGATTGGATCGTACGTCCGAATCGCCGAGAACACCATCGTCAACCGATCGCGTACAATTCGGCCAATGCGCCTCGAGACCGGTGGAAGCGCGCCGTGACGACCCGCCGCCGGGAGAGTAGTCGGATGCAACGGGAGGAAGCGGAAGAGCGTGGAGTTCCGAGATTACTACAGCGATCTGGGAGTTCCTCCCGACGCTGACGAGACCGCGATCAAGCGCGCGTACCGCAAGTTGGCCCGCCAGTATCATCCCGACGTCAATCCCGATGACAAGACGGCGGAAGGGCGCTTCAAGGTCATCAACGAAGCGTACGAAGCGCTGAGCGATCCGGAGCGGCGTCGCAAGTACGACGAGCTGAGAGAACAGTACCAGCGTTGGAAGCAACGCGGCGGAACCGGTGAGTTCGACTGGCAGCAGTGGCAAGCGCCGCCGGGGTACGGTGGCCATACGCGCGAAGTGAGTCCGGAGGATCTGGAAGATCTGTTCGGGGAAGAGTCTCCGTTTTCCGACTTCTTCAGCTCGATCTTCGGAGGCGCGCCGGGAGGGGGCAGGGGCGCGCGAGCAGCCCGGCCGCGCGCAGGGCGAGATATCGAGGCGCCCGTGGAGGTCACGCTCGAGGAGGCGTTCCACGGCGCGGCCCGGAGCATCGAGCTGCGGGATC
>CAMPIC010000086.1 GCA_946886185.1 uncultured bacterium | reverse complement strand
GAACACGGACCACGGACGGCGATCTCGCCGAGTCTGCGGGCAATGAGACCGACCGGCAGCGCGCAAACCTCGAACGGGACGCCACGGAACGGCAGGGGGCCAACCTCGGTGGCGATGACATCGAGCGGGAGCGGGCGGATGTCGATGGCGAGAATCGGGACGATTCCGATCCCGATAGCCAGGAAGGAGTTGCTTCTTATCCCCCCGCATCCGGGTCGGACCCCGGAACCAGCACCGGCGATGCCGCCCTGACGAGCTCGAGCGAGGCAGGAGAGCGCCGGCCGACGCAGACCGAGTCCGAGCAACGGCGAACCGAAGGGAGCAGGACCGCCCAAGAGCAGCGAGACACCGCCGCCGACCCGGCGCGCAACCTCGGACGCGATTCCGACGATACTCAGGAAGAGCCCGCCCGAACCGAGAGACCGGCGAGCCCGTTCGAGAAGGAGTATTCGGTCTCGACGTTTCCCGGCTTCGCTTTCATTCGGGTGGACGGAAAGCTCATCAACGAGGACGGCAGCATTCCGGTGCGAACCGTCCTGCGAGAAGGAGCGCATACGTTCCAGTTGACGCGGTCGAACGGAGAAGATCTGGGGACGCTCCAATACTCCGTGGCCCGCGACGATCCCAATCGCGTCCTGATCTTGAAATTCGAGGATCAAATCGTAGAAGCCCGCGTCAAATGAACCCGTTTTCTACTGAACGGAGGAATCCGAATCCATGAATCCGAACCTTCGAGATCAATCATCGACCGGGCCGTTTCCAGGGTCGATCGACTTCCCTGCCGGGAGGGTATCCGCGTCGGTCTGGGTTCTGGCCGCGGCGCTCTGCGTCCCCGTCGGCGCGGCGCATGCGCAGGCGGACGGGTCGGTGTGCCAGGCGTATTGGGAACAGCGCTATGACCAGGCGCTGGAGCTCGCGAAGGAGATCGTGAACCAGCCTGACCTCCCACTCGATGACAAGCTTTCCGCCTATCGATGCGAGGCATGCACGCACGTGGCGCGGCGACAGATCGATCCGGCCAAGGAGTCGATCGCGGACATGCTCCAGCTCGATGCGACCGCGCGTTTCTCTCCGGACACCGATTATCCGCCGCCGGTCCTGGAGCTGTATCACGCCGTGCGCGACAGCCTCTTCCCCGGAACGATGGACGTGCGCACGATCGCGATCGGCGACTTCGAAGACAATTCGATCTACACCGGCACCTTCAAGGACTACGACTTCTCGCTCTTCCAGAAGGCGCTCCTCCACACGATCTCGGCCGATCTGGCAGCGGCTACCGATCTCAAGCTGGTGGATCGCCAGCGAATCGCCCAGATCAAGGACGAGATCAAGCTCGGCCAGTCCGACTTCGCCGATCCGAATCAAGCGGTGCGGGCCGGACAGCTCCTGGGCGCGCACACCTTCGTCTTCGGCCAGTACATGATCCTCTCCAAAGACAAGGTGCGCATCGACGCGCGGGTGGTGAAGACCGCGACCGGGGAAGTGCTCCTGACCAAGCAGGTCACGGGACAGTTCTCTGGAGATCCGGACAAGTTCCTCGAGCTCGAGCAGGAACTCGTGACCGCGATCGCGCGTGGAATCGACGAGGTGCTGGCGGCGAACGACATGGAATCGCACGTCGAGGAGGACACGCAGAGCTACTTCGCCCGAAAGCGAGCCACCATCAACAACCGCCCCGACTACGTGGAAAGCAAGTTCCTGGTGGCAATGGCGCTCGAGAGCGAAGATAGCGGAGACTATGAGGAAGCGCGTGAGGCATGGGAGCGAGTCCTCGAGGTCGACCCGGCCAACGAAGTCGCGCCGGTGCGGATCCAGGTGTTGGAGACCCTCATGCAGGGTTGAGGATCCGCACGGATCTGAAACACGAGAGTCGATGAGGTATCGGCCCGACGTGCATTTCCAGAGCGGGAGTGACATGGCTCGGTCGCGCATGACGTAAAGCACAAACAGCACGCCTGAACTCGGCGACAGAAGGTCGGAGATGACGCGGTCGGAAATCGAAAAGCGTCTGACGCAGATGGTGACCTGCGCGGGCTGAGCTTCCAAGCTCGCTCCGGAGGATCTGGAGCAAGTCCTGAGCGGATTGCCGCGCCTGCATCACCCTGATGTCCTCGTCGGACTGGACAAGGCCGACGACGCGGCTGTCTATCGCCTGTCCGACGACCTCGCCGTCATCCAGACGGTCGATTTCTTCACTCCCATCGTCGACGACCCGTTCCAATACGGCGCCATCTCGGCGGTGAACAGTCTGAGCGACGTGTACGCGATGGGCGGCGAGCCGTTGACCGCCCTCAACATCGTCGGCTTCCCCACCACCACGCTCGATCTCTCGGTTCTGGGAACGATCCTCAAGGGAGGAGCCGAAGTCGCTGCCGAGGCGAACACCGTCCTCGTCGGCGGGCACTCGGTGAAGGCGCCCGAGCTCTTCTACGGACTCTCGGTGCTCGGCCGCGTGCATCCCGATCGGATCATCACGAACAGCGGGGCGCGCGCGGATGATCGTCTCGTGCTGACGAAGCCGCTGGGGACCGGGGTCCTCACCACCGCGCTCAAGAACGGAACGCTCGATCCGCAGCATCTCAGCAACGTCACCGGCCACATGCGGCGGCTGAACCGATGGGCGGCCGAATCGATGGTGGAAGCGGGCGCGCACGCCGCCACCGACGTGACCGGCTTCGGGCTGCTCGGCCACCTTCAGGAAATGGCCGCGAACAGCGGCGTCGACGCCTACGTGTACGCCGCGAGCGTTCCGATGCTGGAAGGCGCTCTCGAGCATGCCGCGGCCGGGGATCTTCCCGGCGGCCTGGCAGCGAATCGCCGGTTCCTGGCGAGCCGCGCCACCATCTCCAGCAAATGCGACCCGCTCCGCGTGAGTCTGCTGTTCGACCCGCAGACCTCGGGCGGCCTCCTCATCTCCATCGCGGCCAACCGGACCGATCGGCTCATGGAGCTGCTCGAGGCCAACGGGGAGCTCCATTCCCGGGTCATCGGAGAGATTCGTCCCGGAACGGGCGGGGTCTTCGTGCTTCCCTGATCCAGGCTCCGCCTCGACCCATTCCGGAACCGCATCCAGCCTCGACTCGTTGCCGGACCCCTCGTCTGAAGCGGGACCGTGTCGTTGTAATCTCCATGCAACCTCACCGGCCCGCGGACGTATGGAGCGCCGCGTGCCTGATTCCTCTACCCGATGACGTTCCGGTGGTCGATCCCGCCGATTGGAGAGCTCTCCCATGCCAGCATCCCCCGCGGCCGCCGTTGCCCTTGCCCTTCTCGTGGTGATGGGATCCGCCTGTCAAAACGGCGACGCCAGCGAGACCGAGGAAAACGCAACACCTGACAGCACCAGCTCCGCCGCCGCTTCCGACAGCAGCAGCGCAGCCGCGGGCGCCGACAGCTCCTCGGGAGACACCTTGTCCGAGGGACGGCGGTCGTGGAAGGACCGGATGTTCGGGAAGAAGGAAGAGCAGAAGGAAAAGGAGCGTCCGGTTCCGGTCGAGCTCGCGGACGTCGCGATCCGCGATATCCCGGCCTATCTCAGCTCCACCACCACCTTGGAGCCTGACAAGGAAGCGGACGTGCTCGCCAAGGCATCGGGCGAGTTGAAGGAGATCCACGTCGAGGAAGGAGACTGGGTGCGCGAAGGGGCGATCCTCGCCACCCTCGACGGCCGAGCGCAGGGCGCCGCGCTGGAAGAGGTGGCCGCTCGGGTGCGGGGATTGCAGCTCGAGCTCGATCGCATGGTCGCGTTGCACGGTCAGAGCCTCGCCAGCGACCGGGACCTGGAGGCCGCCCAAACCGCGTTCGCGCAGGCGGAAGCGCAGCGCAAGAGCTTCGAGCTGGAGCTCGCCTACACGACGATCCGCGCGCCGTTCGCAGGACGGGTGACGCGGCGCATGGCCGACGCCGGACAGAACGTCGCCGTGGGCGCGCATCTCTTCACCGTGGTCGACGCCGATCCGCTCCTTGCCCGCATCTATTTGCCCGAGCGTGAGGTGGCGCGGCTCGCGCCGAACCAGGAAGTGCGGATCCAGTCGGACGCCGACCCGACCATCGAGATGGCGGGAAGCGTTCATCTCATCGCGCCTGTCGTCGACACGCGCACCGGAACGATCAAGGTGACCTGCAAGCTCGATGGGGAAACGGGCAAGCTTCGCCCCGGCTCGTTCGTGCGCGTCAAAGTGGAAACCGGAGTCCATGACAATGTCGCCGCGATCCCCAAGCGCGCTCTGGTTCCCGAAGGGGCCGACACCTATGTCTTCCGCGCCGAGGCGGACAGCGTCGTCAAGACCTCGATCCAGACGGGCCTCTCCACGGACGAGTGGGTCGAGGTGTTGGAAGGCCTGGAAGTAGGAGACCGCGTGGTGAAGGTCGGCCATGGCGCGCTCCGAACGGGTACGAAGGTGCGCGATTTGGCCTCTCCCGCGTCGCCTGATTCGACTTCCGTCAACTCCTGAGCCCGATCCCGAAGGGAAGCTCGCTCGCATGTCCATCGTCTCTGGATCGATGAGGCGTCCCGTCACGGTGACGATGCTCACCCTCTCGTCGCTCGTCTTCGGGTTCGTGGCGCTCGACCGACTCCCGCTCAATCTCTTGCCGGACATCTCCTATCCGACGCTCACCATCCGCACCGAATACGCCGATGCCGCTCCCGCCGAGGTGGAGAAGCTCATTACCGAACCGTTGGAGGATGCCGTCTCGGTGGTGCGCGGTCTGCGCGGCCTCCGCTCCGTTTCCCGCCCCGGCGTCTCCGAAGTCACGCTCGAGTTCGGATGGAAGACCGACATGGACTACGCGGGCATCGACGTCCGCGAGAAGATCGATCTGGTGACTCTGCCCGACGATGTCCAGGCGCCCACTCTCCTGCGCTTCGACCCTTCGCTCGATCCGATCCTGCGGCTGGGGCTTCATGGAGATCAGGACCCGATCACCCTCCGGCACATGGCCGACCAAGTTCTGAAGAAGGATCTCGAGTCGCTCATCGGGGTCGCTTCGGTGCGCGTGCAAGGGGGGCTCGAAGAGGAGATCCACGTTGAAGTCGACGAAGGCAAACTGGCCGCGCTCGGAATTCCGATTTCGACCGTCTCCCAATTCCTCCGGCAGCAGAATCTGAACTCCGCCGGAGGACGGCTGCGCGATCGTGATTCCGAGTTCCTCGTCCGCACGCTCAACGAGTTCGAGCGCGTGGACGATCTCGCGCAGACGGTGCTCTACGAAGAAGGAGGGCGCCGCGTTCTGCTCGAAGATGTCGCCACCATCGGCCGCGGGCACAAGGAGCGCCAGGTGCTCTCCAAGGTGCGCGGCGAGGAGGCGGTCGAGCTCTCGCTCTACAAAGAAGGCGATGCCAACACCGTACAGGTGGCGCGCGCCGTCAAGAAGCGCGTCCAGCAGCTGCGGCGCGAGCTCCCCGAGGGGATGGAGCTGCAGGTGCTGGCCGACCAGTCGGTCTTCATCGAGCAGTCGATCAACGAGGTCCGGGACAACGCCATCGTGGGCGGACTGCTCGCGATGATCGTGCTCTTCCTGTTCCTCAAGCAGAGCGGACCCACCTTCATCATCAGCGTCACCATCCCGATCTCGATCGTCGCCACGTTCTTCGTCATGCAGCAGCTCGGGGTCTCGCTCAACGTCATGTCGCTGGGAGGGCTGGCCCTGGGTGTAGGGATGTTGGTCGACAATGCGATCGTGGTGCTGGAGGCGATCCAACGGCGTCGCGCCGCGGGCCAATCGGTCTGGGATGCGACCGAGGGGGGGACGAACGAAGTGGCGCGGGCAGTGACCGCTTCCACCATGACGACGGTGGCGGTGTTCGTGCCGATCATCTTCGTCGAGGGGATCGCAGGGCAGATTTTCGGGGATCAAGCGCTGACGGTAACCGCCTCGCAGATCATCTCGTTGATCGCGGGCCTCGCGCTCATCCCGGTGCTGTCCTCGGTCGGGCATCGGTCCGCGCGGTTCGCGTTGCGCAAGGCTGGAGACATCGAGGCGGAATCGGAGCCGGCATCAGGACTGGAATCGACTTCTCGCGGCGGGCAGCTTCACGGCGAGGATCCTTCTTCGCACGACCGGATGGATAGGCTCGACACCGGCCTCGAAAGCGCGGTGGCGCGGCGGGCAAATCCCCTTGCGCGCATCGCCGCCCCGTTCCGCTGGATCGGCCGGGTTCTTCGTCCGGTCGGAGTCTCGCTTGGCCGCTACCTCCTCTTTCCCGCCTCGCGTTGGACGATCCGTTCCGTCCTCGTTCTTCTGCCCGGGCTGGTGATCCGTTTCGGGCGCTTCGCCTATTACTGGATCGGGCGCGGTCTCGGTCTCGCTTTCGTCCCCCTGAACTACGTATTCGATCGCGTCTGGGGGCGCGTGGAGGCAGCCTATCCGAAGCATTTGCGTTGGGCGCTCGGTCACCGTGGAACGGTGTTCCTGGTCGTGCTCCTGATGGGTGGAGTGGGCCTGGCGCTGTTCCCGAGACTGGGGAGCGATCTCGTTCCGGAAGTGTCCCAGGGAGAGTTCACCTTCGATCTCGAGCTCCCTCCCGGAAGCACGCTCCGGCAGACCGAGCGCGCGGTGGCGAAGCTGGAGGAGCGGCTCGCGAACGATCCGCGCGTCGCCATCTTCTTCTCTCGAATCGGAGAGAGCCCCGATGCGGGGAACTCGGCGGAAAATCGGCGAGAGAATCTGGCCCAGCTCAACGTCGCCATCGCGACTCCGGGGGATGCGGAAGAAGAGCGCGCCGTGATCGACTCGATCCGCGAGACCCTCGGAGGGACCGACCTGCGTTACACCGTGCGGCGGCCCACGCTCTTCAGCTTCAAGACTCCCGTCGAGATTCACGTGTATGGCTTCGACCTGGCCGAGCTCGAAACCTACAGCACCCATCTCGCTGCCCGGGTCGCCGAGGTTCCAGGGCTCAAGGATGTGCGCACCAATCTCGAGGAAGGCAGCCCGGAGGTGCAGATCGCGTTCGATCGGGATCGGCTGGCATCGTTCGACCTCGATGTGGAGTCGGTCGCGCAAACTCTCCGGAACAAGATCCGCGGCGACGTGGCGACCCGGCTCAAGGAACGCGACCGCCAGCTCGACATCCTCGTGCGCACCGCCCAAGCGGACGAGCTGGATGTGTCGCAGGTGCGCAATCTGGTCGTGAGCCAGGTCGAAGGGGTGCCCATTCCGCTGTCGTCCGTTGCTTCGGTCGACCTGGGCCAGGGACCTTCGGAGATCACGCACCTCGACCAGCATCGAGCGGCAGTCGTGACTGCGAACCTCGATGGTCGCGATCTCGGCTCCGTGACGGCGGACATCCGGAAGGTGATCCGCGAAAATCCTGCGCCTCCCGCGCTCGCCGTCGCGCTCGGAGGGCACAACGACGAGGTATCCACGTCGTTCCGGAGCTTGATGCTCGCACTCGGGCTGGCCGCCTTCCTCGTCTATATGGTGATGGCGAGCCAGTTCGAATCGTTCCTCCATCCCCTCGTGATCATGCTGACTGTCCCGCTGGGACTGGTCGGGGTGGTCTATTCGCTCGCTCTGACCGGCACCTCCATCAGCGTGGTGGTGCTGATCGGCGTGGTGCTCTTGACGGGGATCGTGGTCAACAACGCGATCGTGCTCATCGACTTCATCAACCAACGCAGGAGCGAAGGGCTTTCCAAGCTGGAGGCGATCGTCGATGCGGGTCGGGCGCGCATCCGGCCGATCCTGATGACCACGGCCACGACGGTGCTCGGACTGCTGCCGATGGCGCTCGGAATCGGAGAAGGCGCCGAGCTGCGCGCGCCGATGGCGATCACCGTGATCGGAGGGATGACTCTGGCCACGGTGCTGACCTTGGTGGTGATTCCGGTGATCTACGCCACCGTGGACCGGAAAGCGTAGCGATGCGCTGGCTGGGAAGAAAACGGATCCGCCGGGCGCGCGGCACGGGCGCGGCGAACGTGGGCAGCGATCCCAAGAAGGATCGCGCGGGCAGCGACCACCCTACATCCGACAACGAGCACGACAGCTCGGGACTCGATGCGTTCGCTTCCGACTCGGAGCTGCCCGAAGGGAACTCCCTGCCGGAGATCTCGCTGCGCCGCCCGGTGAGCGTATTGGTCATGACCGCCGCGCTCCTCGTGCTCGGCCTCGTGAGCGTGACTCGCCTCAAGCTCGACTTTCTCCCCCAGATCGATTTCCCGTTCCTGGGAATCTTCGTCCCCTATCCGAACGCGGTTCCGGCGCAGGTGGAGAAGGAGATCGCCCGCCCCATCGAGGAGATCCTGGCCACCCTGGGCGGAGTCAAACGGCTCGAGTCGTACTCCGGAGCCGACGGCGCATTCGTCGGAGTGGAGTTCGAATTCGATCGCAACGTCGATGTGCTGCGCATGGAGGTGAAGGACCGCATGGAAAAAGTGCGGCCCCAGCTCCCCTCCGACGTGCGCGACTACCAGATCTTCACCTTCAACTCGGCCGATATCCCGATCCTCGTGGGACGCATCAGCTCCCGGGGAACCGACCTGTCCTCCTCCTACGATCTCCTCGAACGGCGCATCCTCAACCCGCTCCGGAGGGTCGAGGGAGTGGGACGCGTCGTGGTGGATGGGATCGCGCCCAAGGACATCACCATCTACCTCAGCCTGGACAAGATCCTGGCGCACTCCGTCGACGTCGCGGACGTGTTCCGGCAGCTCCAGGGAAACAACGTCGATCTCTCCGTCGGCGCCGTCCGGCAAGGATCGCAACGAGTGGCCGTGCGCGCGCTCGGCCAGCTCCGCACCATCGAGGATCTCGAGAATCTCCAGGTCAACGATGCCGGAGTGACCCTCGAGG
>CAMPIC010000085.1 GCA_946886185.1 uncultured bacterium | reverse complement strand
AGCAAAGGAAGCGCCGACCAGGTCACGGGCGGAGTGTCCGGCTTTTCTTCGATCGTCACGCTGTCGGGCGATGCCAGCGTTGCATCGAGCGGACCGTCGTTTCCGCTCGCCATCTCGATCGACGGATCGTCTCCCAGCGGGACTTCGAGGCGGAGGGTCCGACCCGAAAGAGCTTCGCCGGAGACATTCGCGGTGACGAAGATGGGCAGTCCGGTCGTCGAAATGGAGATCGGATCGCCCTCCCACAGCCAGTAGGAAGCTTGACGCGCGAACGTTCCAGCCTGCGCATCGGCGTTCGGCGAGAACGCTCCAACCTGCGCATCGGCGTTCGGTTCGAACAATGCGTCGCCGTCGTCGATCCAGAGCTCGAGCGCGCTCACATCGCTTTCGTTCGGGTCCGTTTCGCCCAGGCCCGATTCATTTACCGCGATGACCAAACGCTCGAGCGCGTCCGACTCGTATCCGTTTGCGGGGAGAATGGCGCCGAACAGCGGAATGCGCTGTGCGCCCGGAGAAGCGAGGGATGAACCGACGGAGAGGATTTCGACTTGCGCCGCGACCATGCCGTCGATCGGCCTGCGGCTTCCGGAATCGATCGGGAAGCTTCCGTCGATGCGCGCCGGACTCTCGGCGACCATGCCCCCCGCGGTCGCGACGATCAGACCGGCGATGTCGCCATCCCGCGCAGTCAGCGATCCCGCCCCCTCGACCCGCACCTCCACGATCGATTGGCCACCGATGACCAGGTTCAGATTCGCGAACGCGGCGCGGCCTTGCGAGAGAGTGGCGCTTCTCAAAGCGGTCCACTCCACCCCGTCGCGTCTCATGAGCGCAAGATCCGCGAGATTCCCGTCCCGTTGCGCCTGACTTCCCACCCCTGCGCCGTCGTCCGAGACTTCGATCGATCGCAAAAGGGCCGGTTGAAGCGACGGGTTTTCGATCTCGAACGAGAGCAACGCGGCAGCGCTGCCCCCAGGAGCCAGCGGCGCGTTGCCCAGGTCGAGCGCGCGCGCTTCCAGGACGAGCGGAATCGCGAGCTCGTAAGCATGGTCGTTGTTGGCCGGATCGCCGTCGAGCTGATCGAGGCCGGAGAGGAATGCGCGGCCGAAAAGCGTCTGCCCTCCCGCCGTCTCCGCGACGCGCGCCCGCACCGCCAAAGTCGCTTCGCCCTGCGCATCGATCGCGGAGAGCGTCCAGCGACGATTCTGCGTATCGAACGAACCAGAGTGCGGAACGACCAGCTCCACGGAGAGCTCGTTCGAGAGCTCGAGATCGACGGCGATTCCGGAGGCCGCCCCGTCTTCCGCATTGGAGAGCGTGACCAGAAACTCCACCGTCGCGCCCGGATCGGGACGATCGGCGTCGGCGCTCACCACGATCGCCAGATCGACCTCATGCACGCGCAGGACCTGAGTATCGGTCCAGTCGGTCTCGGTCGGATCATCCGGATTGGTCTCGGTAATCGAGGCGCTCACCGTGCGGGTCGTACTCCCGGGTCCGATCTCCACCGCGAGGTCGAGGCGCTCGTCCTGGGAGGCGCCGATCGCGCCGATCGACCAGGTGCGGCTCGCCGAATCGTAGCTTCCCTTCGAAACAGCGGCGGATAGGAACGTCACGCCGGATGGAAGCGAGATCGAGACGGCGGCGTGCTGCGCGGGATCCGGTCCCGCGTTCTCGACATCGACGTAGAGATGCACCGTATCTCCGCGCGAGGGGTCCGCATCGTCGGCGGAGAGATCGAGCGCGAGGTCGGCCGCGGCCGGCTCGGACACCGTCAACGTGACCGAGTCCTCATCGTTGTTCGAAATCGGATCGACGAACGGAGGATCGAGCAGCACCACGCCCGCCGCGGTCTGTTGCGTGCCGCCGGTGCCCGCCGCGAGGCGACACTGGAGCGTGAGCGTTTCGGCGCCATCCGTGGCGAGCGCTGGAATGACCCACGCGCCCAGCAGGTACAGTCCGGCCGAAGCCTCGGACGAAAGAACGGTCAAGCCGGGATCGAGATCGAGGGTGACGGTTGCCGCCAGAGTGGGCGCGGGTCCGTGGTTGGTCACTTCGAGCTCGATCTCGACGGTGTCCCCTTCCACCGGGAAGAGGTCATCCGCCGAGACGTCCAGTTCGAGATCCGATCCTTCCGGAGAAAGGATCACGGTGTCCGCATCGTTGTCCCGATTCTGATCGAACGGAAGGACGCCGATCAGCTCGGCCGTGTTCGCGATCACCCCCTCATCAGGAACGAAATCGACGAGCGTGGTGATCAGGAGCTGCGCGGATTGATCCGCGACGAGCTGGCCGAACTGCCAGAGGCCGGTCGCCGCGCTGTACGTGCCGGTGCTCGGAACCGCGAGCACGAATGTGAGGTCTTCCGGAAGGAGGTCGCGGATCTGGATCTGGGTCGCCGTGTCGGGACCGTGATTGGTCGCGGTGATGGTGAAGATCACCGGAGCCCCCGGAATCGGCGTCTCGAGATCGACGATCAGCTCGACGCCCACGTCGGCAGCCGTGGCATAGATGGATGCGCTCGCCTCGTCGTTGGCCGCGACCGGATCAGTCTGGTCCAGAACCGCGATCGAGGTGACGTTCGTGAGGAGCTGTCCGTACACGCCGTCGCCGATGCGCCCTCCCACGACGAGCGTCTCCTCGTCGAGAGGACCCAGGTCGAGCGACCACTGCCCCGTGCCCGAGTCGAACGTTCCCAGGCTCGCCTGATGCGAGAGATAGGTGATGCCGGCCGGGAGTTGATTCTGGAGAACGATGCCGGTTGCGCTCCCGGCGCTCAGATTGGTCAGCGTGATCGAAAACGACACTTCTTCACCGGGGGGCGAGGTCTCCGCGCTCCCGTTCACCTCGACCGCAAGGTCGATTCCTCCGATCGTCAACGTCACCTGATCCGCATGATCCTGCGACGTCGGATCGGCTTGATCGGAGTGATCGAGCATCGCCTCGACCTCGAGCTGCTCTCCCATCGTCCCGAGATCGACCGTCGCTTCTACGGTAAGCGTGGCGGCTGCCCCGCTCGCGAGCGAAGAAACCTCCCACGCTGGGGGTGTGTACGTCCCCGCTCCCGAAGACTGCAGGAACGTCAATCCATCGGGCAGCGGCAGATCGACGACCAGCGTCGTCGCGGTCGCCGGTCCGGCATTCTCGAGCTGGACCGTGAGCTCCACCGTCTGCCCTTCCAGCGGATCGATGGCGTCCACGTCCAGTTCGAGCGAAAGATCGGTGTGGCCGTTCGGATTGTCGTTGAAGGCGGCGAAGTAGTACGTGCTTTCCGCGGCGTTGACCGAAGCGTGCGTTCCCACCTGGAACCCGTTCGCATTCAGTGCCTGGATGCCATTCGCGAATTGCGCAACCGCAGGGATGGGAAGCGTCGCATCCAGCAGGAGCGACGCCGGTCGGTGCACGGGATGGGTGCCGCTTCCCCGCACGAGCACCCACGTGGGCAGGAATCCCGGTGCGGTGATGGAGCGATTGTCGGTGACGTTCCCGACATAGCTTCCGACATCGACCGCGGACGCGGCGCTTCTCCACGCCACATAGTGATAGGTCTCGCCGGATGCATTGACCTCGGCGGAAGAGCCGAGCTCGAGACCGTCGGACAGGAACGATTGGATGGAGTTCGCGGTGGCGGCGGAGGCATCGAAGCGGAATGACCCATCGTCCGGCTGACCGGCAAAGCGCTGCACCGCGTGCTGGGCCGCGCTCGGAATCACGATCGCGTAATCCGGCGCGAGGCCGAAGCCAGTCAACGCGCGGTCATCGGCGCCGTTGCCGGTATAGGAGCCGATCTCCATCTCTCCCGGAGCGCTCTGGAACGCGACCCAGTGATAGATCGTGGCGAGCGCGTTCACCGAAGCGTGGGTGCCGACCGTGAATCCGAGAGGATCGAACGAGATGATGCGATTCGCTTGCAGGGCGGTGGATACGCCCAACTCCTTCGAGCCGCTCATCGACGTGGTTCTACAGACCGCAACCTGCGCGGTGACCGCTTTCACGATTACGACGTCGGGCTGGAAACCCACTGTAAGCACGGGCTGGTTGACGATACCGAGTCCGAGGTAGAACCCGCTCGTCATGCGCATGGCAGCCTGTGCAGGAGCGACGCTCCCCATACAAATGGTGGAGAAAACGATGAAGAGGTAAGCGTGACGAACGGCTGCTCCACCATGACTGGCGCCCGCCCGAACCGTGCGTCGAGCGCGGAAGACTTGGGCGAGGACGCGGACCGACGAGGCGACGCCACGCCGTTGAACAGGGATCGCGGCGAGGTGTGAGATGTGGGCCACCTCTCACCTTCCTTTCCCCGAAAGCGAGCTGTCCACAGGTATCGGCCGCCCGGTGGGAACCTCGACCCATTTTTTCAGGGATTACCACTAAAAGCACCCCCTGGGTCGGAAATCATCGCCTAACCGACGATTGACCATCGGTTTATAGAATAGGTGAATTCCCTTACGAATCCACGGACGCTACCATGGAAGCTCGGAAGGCTCAGGACAGCAGGAGTTCCAGATCCTCTCGACCCAGGTTTTGCAGGAGTCCGCGATCCGCCTGGATGATCGAGTCGGCGAGGTGCCGCTTCCTCTCCTGGAGCTCGAGGATCCTCTCCTCGACCGTGTCGCGGGCGACCAGGCGACAAGCGAGCACAGAGCGCGACTGACCGATGCGGTGCGTCCGATCGATCGCCTGCGCTTCCACCGCGGGATTCCACCAAGGATCGAGCAGGAACACATAAGTGGCAGCGGTGAGATTGAGCCCGGTTCCACCCGCCTTGAGGCTGATCAGGAACACGTCCAGGTCGGGCTCGTTCTGGAATCGTTCCACGCACTGCGCGCGATTCTTGGTCTTGCCATCGAGGTATACGTAGCGGATCCCGGCGCTCTCGAGCCGAGGTTTGACGAGTTCGAGGAGCTTGACGAACTGCGAGAAGACCAGCGCTTTGTGGCCTTCCTCCTTGAGCTCGGCGAGTCGTTCCACGAGAACGTCCAGTTTCGCCGATTCCTCCGCCTCGTCCTTCCGATCGATCAAGCCGGAGTGACAGGCGGCTTGCCGGAGTCGCAGCAAGCCCTCGAGAATGACCACGGATCGGCTTCCCCCCTCACGAGCGGCGCTGGCCGCTGCGGGACTATCCGAAAGAAGAAGCGATTGGTAGTGCTTGCGGAGACTCTCATACAGTTTCCGCTGCGCCGTGCCCAGCTCGCAGAACACGGTTTGCTCCGTCTTCTCCGGGAGCTGCTGAGCGACTTGAGCCTTGGTACGGCGCAGAACGAAGGGGCGCACGGCCGCGGCCAGTAAATTCGAGGCAACGGGCTGTGCCGTCGCTCGCTGGCCGAGCCGATCGCTGCCATTCGATGCATCGCCGGGTGCCGCCGCGAAGGATCCGCTCCTCGTACCGCCTCCCTCTCCGTTCTCTACTTCCCCGGAATCCGCAAGGGCCCCGAGCTCCTCTTCGCGCTCGACTGGCGCCGTGGACCATTTGTGAAAGCGATGGGCCGATCCGAGCAGTCCGGGATTGAGGAAGTCGAAGAGCGACCAGAGCTCTCCCAGATGGTTCTCCACCGGAGTCCCGCTCATGGCGAGGCGATGGCGCGCTTGCAGCAGCCGCACCGCCTTCGAGGTCGAGGTCCAGTGATTCTTGATCGCTTGCGACTCATCGAGGACGACATAGTCGAACTTCATGTCCTTGAACTCGACGATGTCACGGCGCAACACTCCGTAGGTCGTGACCACCACGTCCGCCTTGGTCGTCGCGAGCGCGGCTCCCAGCTCGCCGCGATCCGGGCCCGAGTGATCGAGGAGGCGCAGCTTCGGGGCGAACCGCTCCGCCTCGAATCGCCAGTTGAAGATGAGGGATCGAGGCACGATCACGAGCGACGGTCTCTCCTCCCCGTCTCCCGACTTTACGCCGGTCTCCCGCTGCGCCGCCTTTCCGCGGCGGGAATCGAGCAGGGCCAGCACCATGACCGTCTTGCCCAGTCCCATGTCATCCGCCAGGCATCCGCCGAACCCGAATCGGCGCAGGAAAGCGAACCATCCCAGACTGTCACGCTGATAGTCGCGCAGCTCCGCCTGGAACGATTTGGGTGGGGCCACCGGATTGACTCCGTCGAACGAGCGGAGCTCGCGGCGAACGCGATCGAAGGTTTCATCGACCGACACTTCGGGCTGGCTCGCGAGCAAGGCATCCAGGAGCGCCGCTTGATGCCGGCCGAAGCGAAGCTCCCCGTCTTGGAGCTGGCCTGCGTCGAGCAAAAGGCCGCTCTTTCTCAGCCAATCTTCCGGCACGAATCCGACCGTGCCGTCTCCCAGTCGAACGGTGCGATCCCCGCGTTTGATCGCGTCGAGAATGCGCGGCAAGTCGACATCCTCGAAGCCTTCATAGGACACCTGCACCTGGACCGCGAACCAATCGATTCCCGAAGAGACCCGCGTCCTCACCGCGCTGAAATTGTGGACGACCGCATCCTTGGTCCGGACTTGCCAACCCTGCTGCATCAACTCCTGGGCCAGCGCCGGCAGCTTCGACTCCTGGATCACGAAGAAGTCGTTCGCCTCCGACTTTCGGTGCTTGATTCCGAGCTCACCCAAAGAGCGCGCCGCTTCCGCCTCGGCGATGCCGTGTCGCATGACGATGGTCCGATTCTCTCGATCGACGATGCGGTTCTCCCGGGAACGGCCGTCGATGACGGCGCCGTCGTAGTCGAACTCGAGACGGGCCGCGATCTCACGAGCGCCGAGCGTGCCGGATCGACGCGACGATGGAGACGCGAAGCGCGCACTGCCGGGCCTGTGCATATCCGGAATCTCGCCCGGAGCCAGGACCAACAGTCGTGGAACCGGGGGTCGGACGCGGTGCTTCCAGCGTTTCGCTTCCGGGACATCGATGACCGGACAACCCGGCAAGATCGCGGCGGACTCCAGGAACGCGTCGAGATCCTTTTCATGAACGTCTCACGGAATCTCGATCGCCTGGATCCAGGGACGCAGGTCCTCTCCCTCGATTCGAATGAGCTGGTCTCCGTGAATGGCGAACCCGCGAGAAAACGTCTCGACCTGGTTCACCGGAAGCCGCGCTTCGCCTCGGACCAGCCGGATGGCCGCCATGAAGGCCTGTCCCGACTCGAGACGATCCATCCCGATCTCTGCTCTCCAAGGATCTCCCGGATCCCAGGTGAGCGGAATCGCCTCTTCCAAGTCGAGGTCGCCCGGACCGAAGCGATTGCGCCAGGTCGAGCTCGCTCCGGCGGACTCCATATGCTTGGGGATGCCGAGCAGCCGGCCGCGCGCGGCGATCTCGGGAGCGATCTCCGCGAACGCATCGGCTCGAAGGAGAAAGCTCGACTGTCCTCCCATCTCGTCAGGAATCCGGCCGTCACGACACCCGGTCAAACGGCGGACCACCGCCGCGTCTGCGTCGGAGTCGATCCATGCGAGATCCGACTCCTGGATCGGGATGGCCTGCCGCTTTCCCCATCCTCCTTTGTTCCTGCGCTGTCCGATGATCTCCAGCTCCACCGGCATGTCGGAGAACCATGCAGGCCGAACGAGGAAGTACACCGTGAGCGGCTTCGTCACGGGGTTCGACGGCCGGCGATAGGCGGAGTGCATCGCCCGATACGTTTCCACGGAATGGAGCGCGCCTTTCCATGCCGGCGGCCGATTCAGCGCCGGGGACGAGGCCCGGGACGACGAGGCCGCGCGCGATCCGCCGCGGGATGAGGAGGAGTCGCTGGCGCCGCTCATGGGAGCCACGGCCGGGAGGGAGGGAGGCGCATGCAGACTGGAAAGGCTCCTGGCCTTCCAGGAAGGCGAGTCGGAGCCGTGCTCGGTACCACCTGTCGCCTTCGATGACGACGTCGCAGACTTGGTCGGTGATGCCTTCGAGCGCGAGGATGATTTCGAATCGCGGGATGATCGTCCGAGTCCTGAGCGTGCGCCATCCGAAGCAGAGAAGTCATCGAGGTCGTCGTCCCAGTCGATGTCGGGATCGACGATGTCCTCGAACACTGCGATCACGTCGCTGTCGAAGCGCTTCTGGAGCCAGCTCTCACCCTTTTTCGTCGACATCGACTCCAGGAGCGCAGCCCACATGTGCGGACAGCCTCGTTCGGAGGTGATCTTCTTGCACGTGCAACTCAACGAGACTCCGCGCGTCGTCGCCTCGACGCGGACGGTATGAGCGCGCTTCTCTTCTTGCACCCGAGCCTCGATGTGCGCGCCCTTGCCCTCCTTGACTTTCTTGATGACGACTTCGCAGTCGTAGAAAAGGTCGTTTCCGGATTCGCGGATGTCGGCGGAAAACAGGTCGAGCAGTTGGGACACGGCGGGGACTCCAATGTTTGGTCGAAATCAGCGTGTTCATTCACGGGAAACGGAAGAATTCCGCGATTCGCACCGCCAGTCAACAGCGCGATGGAACGGCCTCGCTACGTCGCGCGGTCGGCGGCGAGGCAGCAACGTTTATATTTCTTCCCGCTGCCGCACAGGCATGGATCGTTCCTGCCCTGAAAAGCGGGGCCTCGCATTGCTTCGTCTCGGCCAGGCCGACCGCTGCCGCCGGGGCCGGAAGCACGTTCGCGGGCCTGCGAAGAGGACTGGCTCGAACGAGGGGTGTTGACTTCGAACTCCTCGCCCGCCTCGAAAGGGTAGGTGAAGCGGATTTCCACACCCTCCGGATCGCTGTAGCCCGTGCAGACTGTTTCAAAATCTCCGGCGGTCGTCAGAAGATCGCGATTCTCGGTGAAGAACTCCGCGAGCGCGCCCGCGCAAATCGTCATGATGGTGACTTCGTCGTCGGAGATCGGACGATCAGTTCCGTCG
>CAMPIC010000084.1 GCA_946886185.1 uncultured bacterium | reverse complement strand
AATCGAATTCCAGATTGCGGACCCGCGCATCCACCCATCGCTGTAACGGGGAAAACTCCCACACATCGAACTGGCACATGTTCCACGCCAGCGCGCCGAAAATCACCAGACCTCGCCCGGAGAACAGTCCGAGCAACAGAAGGTCCTTGAGCGAAGCCCGGTAGAGAACGCGTTCTCCTTCGAGAGTCGCGGAGGACGGTGCGGCGATCCGCGGTTCGATGGTGCTCGCGCCGGAATCGTCCGTTTCTCGAGTAGCCTGCGAGGTCGATCGTCCAGACGCGGTCCCTACGCGCGCATCTTGGATCCATTGGTGGATCTCTTCATGTCGCGCGCGGGAGATCCACCGGAATCGCGCCTCCGGCTCCTTTCCTCCTGCGGTCTCGACCGATACCTGCACCACGCCGAGGAGGCGTTGCACCAGACCTTCGGACGTGGCGAGATTTTGAATCCGCGCGTAGGGAATGTGACGCACGGTTCGTTGCAAGACGCCTTCCCGCACCACGATCTCTTCCGGTTCGAGTCGATAGCCGAAGAAGGCGTAGCGCAGCACCTCCGCAAAAAATGGAAGCGCCACGAGTGGAATGAGAAGGACTCCGGCCAGTCCAGCCGTGAAGAAGATCACGAACAGCAACGGAAACACCGCTTGGACCGCGGACTGCAACGTCGCGACAATCAGAGTGCGCGGATCGAGTCCGATCCAACCGGATCCTTCCGCGTCGAACTGGCTCGACGCTCGGGAAGAATCTCCCTCGAGCTCAGACCGCATCATCCCCTCGCTCGACCAGAAGAACATCGCGCAGCCGAGTGGCATTGGACTCCCTGAGCCCATCGAGCTTCACGGAGGCGCTGGTCGTCCCCGCGGTGTGCACGATTACGTGGCACAGCTGGAAGATCCTCTCGAAAGGACCCTGCCCGATATCGATGTGCTGGATGCGGTTGCGCGGAACGTCATGCACGGCGCGCCACAGGTAGCCGCGCCGAATCTGGAGGCGGGTCTGGTCAACGCGATAGAGGAACCGCCGATAGCTCAGCGCCGGCAACAGCAGGGCGCTGGCTGCCGCCGCCGCGCCGGTGATCGCCCAGCCGATCCAGAGCAACTGCATGGCTGATCCATCGATCGAGATCGAGAGAATTCCGAGAACGCCGGCCAGGATCGACCAGGTCAACAGCGTCATGGTGCCTCCGCGCGCCTGACGAAGGGCGACCCAGGAGCGCTCCACGCGATAGAAACGATCGTCCGGCCGAAACTCGCTGCCTGCCGGAGCTGGAATGTCCGCGAGATCCACTTCCGGTGAAGAGGGAACCGGAGCGGCGCCGGGTTTGTTGCGGACCTGGTGGTCCCCGGACCCCTGCATATCGGACACGGAAGACTTCCTCCATGAAAGGTGGACAGCCGTCATTCTGCGCGTGACGTGCCACTGAGCGCTGCGCTCGGACGGAGAGCGTCCCCTGGGGCGCGCGTGAGCGCGTGTCGCTATTCAGGCGGCGCACCGATGCTCAGTAGATCGGTCGAATTGTGCACGTTCGCCCGCGGCTGGGATACTCCTCGCATCCAGACATGAAAACGCCCCGCGACGCGAGGTCGCCGGGCGTTTCATGTCGCGGCCAAAATGAATCGGCCGGTAAGCGATGGGGCCGCGGGGAACAAGCCAGGGTCGGTCACCCCGGCTTGTTCCCCGCAAGCCTTCATCACTAAAGCATCTGGGTTCGAGCGTTCTTCGCGCGCGCTGCGCCGATGGCGGTCTTCACGTCCTTTTCCTCTTCCGGAGGGGGCAAGACAGCGGGCATGCCGAGCGCTTCGATCCACAGCTCGCGAGACCACCCCATGGTGTGGTAGAGGTGTTCGTCCTCTTCCTCTTCCACCTCTTCGTGAGCTTTCTTGAGTGCGGAGCCTTTTGCTCCCTTCGCCTTCTTGCCGAGCTCTCCGATCAGCTCCCAGTTTTGATGGTCCTTCGTCTCTGCGTGGAGCACGCATTCCGTGGCCACCAGCTGCCCGGCTTCCTTCTCCCCAGTTTCGAGCGCCATCTTCATGGCTTTGACCAGCGACTCTCCGATGTGGCGGACGACCAGGCGGCCGGGAGTCTCTTCCTCGGGATCCAGTCCCAGCTCTTCGACCAGCGTGGTCACGATCTCGACGTGCCGTTCCGTCTGTTCCAGGTACTCTTCCCACTCCTCCCGCAAATCGTCGTTCACGACACACTGGAGGGCAGTCTTGTAGACCTCGACTCCACCGAGCTCGGTTTCGAGCGCTTGAAGCGCGAGCTCTTTGACTTGCTTGTCGTTCATGCTGTTCCTCCGGGTGATGCTCGCCCATCCAATCCGCATGTGCGGACCATCACGAATCCCTCCCATCGCCGCGCTCCAATGCCCGGGTTGGTCTGGTGCGGAGGAGCCAGCAACTAATACGCCACCATTCCAAGGAAAATGTTGCGCTCGGCTAAGTACTTGCTGGCTTGTTTGATGTCGACCCATGCGTGACCGCCGTCGACGGTGCGTGGAAACGCCAAAAAGTACCAAGTCGGTTGTAAGTTCGGACCGACGGTTTCGAATTCAGCGAGAGGAGAGGTGCGAAATGATGTACGGACGCGGAACAGCTCTGACGTTCTTGGCAGGAGTCGTGGCAGGAGGAATGACGGCGTTGCTGCTCGCCCCCGACAAGGGAACCGTGACGCGGCGCCGCATCCGCGGCGGCGCTCGCGAGTTGCGGGATGAGGTCGAAACGAAAGCGCACGACCTCAAGGATGCGGCTCAATCGCGGATCGAGCAGGTGGCCGATGCGGCGCGCTCCAAGGTCGGAGAGCTCCGCGGCGCTGCGAATGAGTCGGGGCACGGGCTGCGCGGCGAGACTGGTCCGCGCGCGGCGGGCGAACAGGGCCGGTAGGTCCGCAAGCCGGCTGCGCGAGCGCAGGTCGCAACGTGATGTGGCCGGGGGAATGGGAGGGTCTTCTCGTCAAGAAGGCTTTCCCATTCGTACAAGATGCACGTCGTGCCAAAACGCGCTCGCGAGGTGGCTGGGCATGCCCAGCCGCATCGGCGTCACAAGTAGACCGCTTCGAAGAGTCCGACCGACTTCCCCGACGAGTCGAACAATTCCAGCGTGCCGCCGCTGATCCGCCACCGCGCCGTCCTCGTAAGGACTTCTCCCAGGAGTTTCTCAGTGGCGTCGAGCGCCGGGGTGCACGCCATCAGCGTGGACACTCCGGGCCGGAACTGGATCTTTTCGCCGTCGAGCGCGAACGTTCCTCCCATCTGATTGCAGCCCACCGTGGCGCCATAGGTGAGATCGATCTCTTCGCGCCGAAGAATCAGGTGCGGCTCGCGACGGTCTTCGACCCGCTCCACGGGTTTGCCGTCGAGCCGATCGATCCGCCAATACGTGTTGGTCAGGGACGCGTGCGCCTGCGCGCGCTCGCACTGCTGGTCGGGCCAGGCATTGATGAACCGCGACACGACGATGGTGCGTTCGGCTCCGGGTCCGTCCATCTTCGGTCGATCGCGGATCGTCCCTTCGAAGGTGACATAGAGACGCGCGCCCGGTTCGCGCACGGTCTCCAGGTACGCCCTTTCCAACTGTAGATACTCTCCTTCCATTGCGATCGGATAATCGCGACCGGTGAGGCACTCGGTGAAGCGAGCGGCATCCGCCAGGTAGATCATCTCTCCCCCGAAGGTGAGGGATGGGTCGATCGGATCGAGGGTCCCTTGGCTTACCAGCTCGTACGGGCTCGCGACCGTTCCCGACGGCGTGCTTCTCATTCCGAGCGGACGGAGGTGGTCTTCGCCGACGATCTCGAACTGCGGCAGGGCGTCGTCCCCGGCATACAGGACCAGCGCGTTCCGGTCCGGCTCAACGCGCCACCGCCCGATCACGTCCAGGGTCTGGTCCCGGCCCACCCACTCGCGCCGCAGTTGAAACGACTGATCGGGCCACAGATTGAGTTGATAGCGAATCGCTTCGCAATCCGCGCAAGGAAAGTCCCCCCGGAAAGTAGCGGGAAGGCGCATTCCGTGCGCGCCGATTCCCGGCATCGCAGGGCGTGAGGGCAGGGGCACGGGCATGGGCGGCAGTTGCCGCTCCCCTAGCGGTGGAAACTGGGGCGGAGCCGGGGGAACTTCCCCGGCGTCCTCCGGGATCTTTGGCGGAGATGACGCGACGCTCGGCTTGGGCATCTTCTCCACCGTTTCCTGCGTCCGCGGGGGAGGCGACGTTGCGGGCGGTGGCTGAGGCGCCTTCTCCGCATTCTCCTCGATCTCCGCAGGAGGCGGCACCACTGCCGGCGCGGGCGTCGTCTCGACCTCTTCGCGAATCTGCTGCGGGCGGGGCGCGGGCGTTGGAGCGACTGGAGCCTTCTCCACCTCTTCGTCGATCCTCACCGGAGGGCACGCGGGCATCCTCCCAATCTCTTCGTCTGTCCGCGCCGGAGGAGGAATTGCCGGTGGCATGGGAGGAGCCGTATCCACCTCGTCGATCTGCGGCGGCGGCGAAACCTCGACGAGCTCGCGCGAGGGCGGCGCAGGGAGCGGAATCGTAGGTGGGGAAGCCCGTCGCGAATGCTCCTCGGCCCGCGGAAGCTGCGGGGGTGGTGTGGTCACGCCGACACCGGGGTCACCTCTGTGAAGCAACAGATCGACGGATCTTCCCGCACCCCGCGTCAGGACCGGCTCCCCCTCCGACTTGAACTGGGCCCGATCGTCGAACAGGATGCGCGCCCTCACCGCGTAGGCCCGTCGAGAATCGATCCGCGCGGGATCATAGGGGATGGAGAACTGGATCGGAGGCTGGGAGGGACCATGGATCGTGGCACGCGCCACCACGGTGGATCTCGCATCCGCGATCGAAACGTCCTCCAGGAATGCCTCGAAGATCGCGCCCGGGGGCAGAGCCATGCGCTCCCGATAGGTGGCGGTGCCTTCGATGCGCGGCAAGTGTCCGGAGGCGACGGCAGTCGGGTCGTATCCGGCGGGATGGGGAGGGGCGCAGCCGGTGGACAAGCTCGCACACAGGACGAAGGCGCTCAGCGCGGCGCGCGGTCGGAGCGACAGGATGATCGATTCCAAGACGGTGCCCCCTTCCGGTGCGAATCACGTTGCCCGCCCAAAGGAAAGCATGCCCCCGCTCATCGAAAAGGCTAGCACACTCCGGCCCGAATGAGTCCCGCGGCGAGCGAGCTCAGAGCTCGGGGTCCCGACTCACCGGCCCAGTTCTCGACATCAGCGCGATCGATGCATCGAAGATCGCCTGGAAGATCGCTCGGATCTCGGGCTCCTCCAGCGGTCCCGGACTCGTGCTGAAAAGTTGCGCTAGCATGGCCTGCTCGCGCGCGAGATCACGATCCTCCATTCCGCGCGATCTCTTGAGCCGGGATATTTCGCGGACGAGCTCCGCCCGCTGCTGGATTCGCGCGAGGATCTCGGCGTTCAGACGATCGATCTCACCGCGGAGCTCGCTGATTTTCGAACTGGGCATGACTACCCTTCTTGGTGCGGCGCATCGTGGCCATCGATCTGGTGTCCTCTGACGGAGTGTCCACCGGCGCTCGCCCACCGGAACGGAAGAAACTTTCGCTGGTAGTTTCCGGTTCGTGCGGACGATTACAGTGGGTAGGAGCCGCGGCAAGCGAACTTTATCAGGGTCGGCGCGACTGAGCTCGGGAGAAGTCGATCCCGGAGGAGGACCATCTTCGTGAGCCGATCGCAGCGTGATCGCCGCGGGCAGGCCAGGCTGCTGCGCCTGGCGCGGCGCGTCCACCGGACCACCGGGATCCTCCTCTTCGCTTTTTTCCTCTTCATCGCCTGCACCGGCCTGCTCCTGGGGTGGAAGAAGCACAGCGCTGGTTACTTGCTCCCCGATTCGCGGGACGGAGTCTCCAGCGACGTCAGCGATTGGCTGCCCATGACTGCCTTGCACGCAAACGCGCTCGCCTTCGCGCGCGACTCCATCTCCGCGGACATTTCTCCCGAGCTCGATCGGATCGACATCCGCCCCGACAAAGGCATGGTGAAGTTCGTTTTCGTGGAAGATTACTGGGGACTGCAGCTCGATTGCACCACGGGAGAGCTTCTCCTGATCGAGAAGCGTCGATCGGACTTCATCGAGGACTTGCACGACGGATCGATCGTCGACGCAATCCTCGGGACGAGTGATGAGCAGATCAAGCTGATGTATACCTCTCTCATGGGATCCGCGCTCCTGATCTTCTCCATCACCGGATTCTGGCTCTGGATCGGTCCGCGCCGCTTGAGAAAGGCGCGGTCCGAGGAACGAGCGCTCCACCAAGCCGTGGACCGTCCGATCGGCGTCCAGTCTGCACCGGCGCGATCCATCGGCAACGACGACGATCCCCGCGCCCGCTAGTGCCGGTGGCGGCGGACTTCCTCGAAATAGTGGAGCAGGATCCTCTGCGTTTCCGTGGTGTCGGGAGGAACGGCGGGTATCGCCACGGGGATGGCCCAACGACCGGCCCCGATCTCACGCATCGGGTAGACGCTTCCTTCGCTCGATAGCTGGACGCGCATCGGCATGGAGGCAGGCACCCGGCTGGGAAAAGCCGAGCTCCGCAAAATGCTGAACGGTTCCCCGCGCTCGGTCATGGCGATCTCGACTTCCACGGAAGCGTCCTCGCGATGTGGAGCTGTCGGCCCCGCCCCCGCTCTTACGAGCCAGCCAACTCGCGGACTGCCAGCCGAGTCGGTCACCGCCGCCGCTGTCATTTCCAACCTGCGAGCCAGGAACAGGAGCTGCTCCTGATCCCTTTCGTCGGTCGCCGGTCCACCTCGCCAGGTGACCGGATTGAACTGCGGTGGTCGGGTCGCCGAGATGTAGGCGGTCCCCGGCCCCCACAGAGGCATGGAGGTGAGCCGGCCGATGTCGACATGCCCCACTTCGTCAGGGTCATACGGAAACAGATCGATCAGATGGTGCGGAGCGATGTGAAAGCACTCGTGATAGATGTCTCCCGCCAGCTCGGAATCGCCGGGTGGAAGAAAGCTCAGAAGGCCCCAGTCCAGATACACGGGAGAGCGGTAGACACCCTCCTCACGCAGCGGCTCGAGGAACCACTTGGTCTGACTGCGGCGATAGAAGTCGGTCGCGATCTTGGAGGCTTCGCGCGCGATCGAGTAGGGATGGAGGGGCAACACACCGAGCAGAAGGATCGCGACAGCGGCGGCTCTCCTGCGACGACTGGACAGCGCGGTTCGGGCCGCGGGCACCAGCAGGCACATCGTGACGGGCGCGACGAACAGCATGTAGCGCACCTGGTGCAACGAAAACAGGTGCACCGACGCCACCGCGAGGAGCCACGCGATCACCAGGCCGCGCTGCATCCGGCTCTCTCGCCACGACTTCGCGGCACCCACCGGAAACAGGACGAGCGCGAGGAGCCCATAGGCGGGCAGGTTCCGGAGATACACCCATGCGGGCTGCTCGATCTGCACGCCGGCGTCGAAGAGAAGGAATCTCGCCTGGCGGAAGGCACGCGCGAAAAAGAGCGTGTCCGGATAGGTTTTCGCCAGCGCCCACCCGAGCACGAGAATTGCGATCGTCGCGCTGAGCGCGGCGCCGAGGATCAACGAGCCCAGGCGGCCCCAGCGGGCGTGATCGTTCTCCGTTTGCGGCGATTTGCGATCCCGGCGAGCGTTCCGACGTCCCCCGCGATCCCAGGTGTAGGCGAGCGCGGCCTGCGCGAGGATCGCGATCGGCCAGAAGATCGCATAGGTGTGTTTGATGAGCACGGCCGCGGCGCCGAGCGCCACCAGCGCCCACCATAGACTGCGCCGTGGACGCGTGTAGTACGCATCCACTCCCAACAGCATCCCGAGGAAGAGGATCCCCGGAACGATGTCGTGACTCACGAACGGCGCGTAACTGAAGAAGATGAACGTGGGAATCGCCGCCAGGAACGCCAGGAAGACCGCGAATGTGCGGCCGAGCCGGCGCGTCGCCAGCGCGTAACAGCCCAATGCGTATCCCGCATGGAGGATCGCGAACAGCACATGGTGCGGTCGAACCTCCAGCGGATGCATCCCCATCGATTCCTTGATCGCTTCGGGGACGAGCAGGAGGAGTCCGAAGAGGGGACCTCGAGTGGCCACGTAGGTGCCGATCTCGCCCAGGAAGTAGCGCGCGTTGCAGATCGAATCGAGCCCGTCGTAGTACTCGATGTCGACCAGAACGGCGGAGGCCGCGAGCCAAAGAAACAGCGCCGCAAAGACGCACGATTCCGCCAGGACCAGCCGGCGTGGAAGAGTCGGTTCGGACACCTGCGAGAGCCTAGTCGTTTGCAGGCGCCGCCGCGCGCCCATCTTCCCGCGCGATGACCTCGTCCAGGGCGGCCGCATCCATCCCCGCGAGTCGGAATGCGCGGCGCGCATCGGGGCGGAAGAGGCAGATCAGGATGGCGAGATGCAGCAATCCCTGGCCGGCCGCGGCTACCTGGATGGCGCGGGGATCGACCCGGCGCAGCCCTTCCGATGTCAGAAAGGACTCTCCGCCCCCGGTCACGATCAGGATCATGTTCAGGATCAGTCCAATGAAGGAGAGCGCGATCGCAACGCCGATGGCCAGTCGGGAGACTCGCAGGAGGAAGAATCCGGTGAGGCCGGCGACGATCGCCAGGATCACGTTTCCCATCGACAGCGAGAGGATCGCCGCCATCAGCTCGAGGACGCTCGCCACCAGCAGGCTCTTCGGCCGTGCGGGAATCTTGCAGTCGGAACAGACCGTGCGGCTGCCCAGCTCGCGCTCGCAATGTTGGCAGATCATGAGGCGACATCTTCGAGCAAGCGCGGTTCGGGATCCACCCCTTCACGGGAGATCCTTCCGGATTCCGCTTTCCAGAGTCGGGGGA
>CAMPIC010000083.1 GCA_946886185.1 uncultured bacterium | reverse complement strand
TTCCCGTCGGGTCGTGCCGATGGACTGGCAGTCGAGTCTCGATCGTCTTGTGATCGCTTGCCGGCTCGTCCTCGGTCGGGGGAAGCTTTGCGAGGCGAAGCTTCGAGGTCAGACGTATGCGTTCCGCGCAGGAGTGAGACCGTGCCCATACAAGCTCATCGCCGTCGTGCCGTGGTCGCGCTGGGAGGCAATGCCATTACCCGCTCGGGCGAAGAAGGCACGGTCGAGCAGGACTATGCCAACCTCGAGAGCAGCCTGGAGTGCGTGATCGACCTCTATTCCGCGGGATACGAGGTCGTCCTCACCCACGGAAACGGTCCACAGATCGGCAACCAGATGATCCGGGTGGAGCTGGCGCAGGGCGAGGCGCCGGAGCTTCCGCTCGATCTCATGGGAGCGGACATCCAGGGGGGGCTCGGTTACATGATCGAGCGCGTCCTGCGCGGAAAGCTGCGCCGGCGCGGGCTCCATCCCCGGGTGTGCTGCCTCCTCATGATGGTGGAAGTCGACCCCAACGATTCCTCCCTGTCCAATCCCACCAAGTTCGTCGGCCCGTTTTATACGGAAGATCGTCTCTCCGCGCTGGAAGGGCGCGGCTGGATCCTGCGCGAGGATTCCGGTCGCGGCTGGCGCCGGGTGGTGCCGTCGCCCGAACCGATCGGGGTGGTGGAGCGGCATGAAGTGGATCTGCTGCTCAACGCCGGCAGCATCGTCATCACCGGAGGGGGAGGAGGCATCCCGGTCGCGCGCACGCCCAATGGAGATCTGGTAGGAGTGGAAGCGGTGATCGACAAGGATCTCTCCTCCGCCGTCATCGCGCTCGCGATCAACGCTCCGGAGTTGATCATCCTGACTCCCGTACAACAGGTGATGCTCGACTTCGGGAAGCCCACCGCCCGCCCGCTGGAGCGCGTCAGTGTGAAAGAGGCGCGGCACTATCAAACCGAGGGACACTTCCCGCCGGGAAGCATGGGGCCCAAGATCGAGGCGGCCTGCCGATTCATCGAAGCGGGAGGCGCGCGCGTACTCATCACCGACGACGCTCACGTTGCGGAGGCATTGCGCGGCACCGCCGGCACCTGGATCACGATATAACGCGTGCTATTTCAGCTCGCGGAGTGCGCGGTCGATCCTCTTCAGACACACGTCCCGGCCCAGGAGCTCCAGCATCTCGAACAGACCGGGACCCTTTCCCATGCCGCTCACCGCGAGCCGCGTCGGATGGATATACTGCCCCACCCCCACTCCTTTCGACTCCGCGAGAGCATGGAAGCCGGTGTCGAGATCGGCCGCGCTCCAACCGCTCGCGGCGATGAGATCGCGCACTTCGCGCAGCAGCTGCGGACTGTCCGCCTTCCAGCGCTTCTTCACCGTCTCTTCGTCGTAGCTTTGCGGGTCCTCGAACAGCCAAGGGGCGTTGTCCACGTAGTCGCGCACGAAGCTGACCCGCTCGCGCATCAACTCCACCCCCGCGCCCAGATAGCTGTCGGGAAACCGGTCCCAGCCCCGCTCCGCCAGCATCGGTTTGAGGTCCGCGACGATCTCGTCAGCCGGCCGCTTCCGCAGATAGATCGCGTTGAACCAATCGAGCTTTTCCCGATTGAAGACCGCGCCTGACTTGTTGACGCGCTCGAGCGAGAACTCGCGGATCAGTTCCTCGGCGGAGAAGATCTCGCGCTCATCCCCCGGATTCCAACCGAGGAACGCGAGATAGTTGAGCATCGCCTCCGGCAAATACCCTTTGTCCCGGTAGCTCTCGACCGCCACGTCGCCATGACGCTTGCTCAGCTTGGAGCGATCGGGGTTGAGAAGAAGCGGGAGATGCGCGAACTCCGGCTGCTCGTAGTCCAGATAGCGGTAGAGAAGCACGTGCTTGGGCGTGGAGGAGATCCACTCTTCTCCGCGGATGACATGGCTGATGCGCATCGCGTGGTCGTCAACCACGTTGGCCAGATGATAGGTGGGGAATCCGTCCGATTTGAGCAGGACCTGATCGTCCACCAGATCGCTCGCGATGGAGACCTCTCCGCGCACGATGTCGTGGAACTGGATCGTGCCTCCGTCGGGCACGCGCAGGCGCACGACGAACGAGGCCCCCGCCGCCGCTCTCCGCGCCGACTCCTCCTCCGGCATGCGCACATCGAGCCGCGTCGCCTTCTTGGCGAGCTCGTGCTGCCGGCGCAGCTCCTCCAGCTCTTCCGGTGTTCGATAGCAGCGATATGCGTGCTTCGAAGCGAGCAGCTGCTCCGCGGCGGCGCGGTAGAGCGGCAGTCGCTCCGACTGCACGTAGGGGCCGTACGGGCCTCCCTTGCCGGGACCCTCGTCGAAGTCGACGCCCGACCAACGGAGCGCCTCGATCATCGCTTCGACCGCCCCCTCCACCTTGCGCTCCTGA
This sequence comes from uncultured bacterium, assembly GCA_946886185.1. The sequence goes on along the minus strand of CAMPIC010000083.1, from coordinate 6,463 downwards.
TCGGTGTCTTCGATGCGGAGCACGAAGACTCCGTCGTTTTGGCGCGCGAAGAGATAGTTGTAGAGTGCGGTCCGCAGCCCTCCGACGTGGAGGTACCCGGTGGGGCTGGGGGCATAGCGAACACGGACCTGAGTCATGCGTCTCCTCTAATCATTCTGGACAGAGCGGTCAGCCGGCGAAGCGAGAAGCATAGCAAAGAGCTGCCTGCTGATGTGGTCGAGTCCGCTCCACGACTCCGGGCATCTCGATCAGCATCGTCCGCTCCACGACTCCGGATATCTCGATCAGCATCGTCCGCTCCACGACTTCGGGTATCTCGCTCACCATCGTTCCAGAGATCCGTTCCGCCGATCGTGGCAGCCGCATCCGATCCGGAGTATCGTTCCCGCGGGCCGAGCGTTTCGCCCGGTCGCGAAAGGAGTGCGAATGTTCCCGGTGATCCTCGAGATCGGCCCGATCAAGCTCTATTCCTTCGGACTCATGGCGGCGGTGGCACTCATCGCCGGAAGCTATCTGCTCCGTCTGGAGATGGATCGCCGCCGCATGGGAGAGGGACTCTGGAACAACTACGCGATCGCGGCGCTGGTGGGCGGATTCCTCGGGGCGAAGATCAACTTTCTCATCACACACCCCAATCTGCTGCGCGAGGATCTCATGGGGTCGATCTTCAGCGGCGCGGGGCTCGTCTGGTATGGCGGATTCATCGGCGGCGTCACCGCCTGCTTCCTCCTCTCGCGGCGCTATCACCACTCGTTCGGAGAGCTCTCCGATGCGTTCGCTCCCGCGCTTGCCGTGGCCTATCTCTTCGGCCGATTCGGTTGTCTCTTCTCCGGAGACGGCGACTACGGCCCCCCGAGCAATCTGCCGTGGGCGATGGCCTTCCCCAATGGGGTCGTGCCCACCGACGTGCCGGTGCATCCGACTCCGATCTACGAGATCCTGATGATGGCGATCGTGCTTGCGATCCTCTGGGCGACGCGGCGCAGGCCGTGGGCGACGTGGAGCCACTTCGGGCTGTACTTGCTGCTCGCGGGAGTCGAACGCTTCGTCGCCGAGATTTGGCGCACCAACCCGCGGGGAATGCTCGGCCTCACCACCGCGCAGCTCTTCAGCATCGCCATCTTCATGATCGGCCTGGGGCTTTTCCTCACGCGGCACACTCGCAAGCAGGCGAGCGATCCGGCGCTGCAGCACCGCCAGCGGGCATGACTCTAAAGTAGGCCGCGGCGCTCGAGCTCTTCCTCGGTGAGGCCGAGGTAGTGGCCCAACTCATGGTAGACGGTGAGCCGAATTTCGTAGATCAGCTCTTCCCGCGTCCCGCAGAAGCGCTCGAGGTTGCGCTGGAACACGAGAATGCGCGGAGGCAGAGCTGCAGGGTCGTAATCGCTCGATTCACGCATGTTGGGACCGACGAAGAGGCCCAGCACCCCGGGCGTGATCGGATCTTCCCCCGGCTCGCCGACCAGGATTTCCATGGACGGCATCGGTTCGACCACGATCTGCACCTTCGCCAAATGCGGTTGGAGCTCTTCAGGCATGTCGTGGAGCGCTTCCTTCACCACTTCCTCGAACGCCTCTTCCGTCATCCGGGTCGGCAGGGCGAATCCTTCTGGCTCGATTTCATGAGCGCGCTCGTAGCAGCCATCCGCTTCCGTGAACCGGCCGGTGAACTCGAGAGCTTGCGCGAGTCCGTAGTACGCGGGCGCGGCATCCGGCTCGGCTTCCAGGACGCGATGAAAGAGCGCTTCGGCATCCTCCGGGCGCAGATTGTCGAAGAGCGCCGAAGCCAGATAGAAGTCGTGGACCACGGGATCATCGACCAAACCCTGGCATCCGAGCAGGTGCTCGAGAGCTTCTCCGGGAAACCCCGACTCGAGCAAAGCGGCGCCGAGGAGGAACCGGACCTCGGGATGCTCGTCGGTCTCTTCCATGAGCTCTTCCGCGTCCTGACCCGCTTCCTCGACATAGCCGTCTTCCAACGCATCCCATGCCCGATCGACGCGTTCGTTCAGCTCTTTGGACAGGGGTGGATAGGTCTTTTCAGAAGGGGACTTGTCGCCCATGTCAGCTCCGCGCGTCTCTCGAGTGTTATCGTGCCGGTGAGGACGGGCTGGCCGCCAGCATCGCTCGGTATTCTAGCGCAACCTTCCCGTGTCTCGGCCAAAACGTTGACATAGAACGAACGATCGGGACGGATCGGCTCGCCGGTCGAGGATATCGTCTCGATCCTACTGGCAAGCGTAGCCCGCCCGAGTTCCCGGCGCCCGCGACGATATTGATTTGGAATCGTTCTGGCGTTCCGGTAGCCTTTTCCATGTGATTCGCCGGGCCGAGGCGAGACTTTGGGCAGGCGCTCGACGTGGGTTCGAGGATCCGGCTGGACCCCAGTGGGGAAGCGGCGAACCTGAGCAACTGCTTCGCCGATGACGCCCGGCAGATAGCATGAGGAAGCCGGTTGCTGAGAAGCAGCCGGCTTTTCTGCGAGATGACCCGCTCTCATTATGAAAAAAAGGGAGTAGCGATGCGCCTCGACAGCCTGCCCGTCCGCCCCGCTCTGCAGGAGCGATTCGATTCCATGGTCGACTTCCGGCGAGATCTGCATCGGCATCCGGAGCTCGCCTTCCAGGAGTCCCGCACCGCGGAGAAGGTGGTGGAGCTGCTTGCGCCGAGCGGTCTGTCGCTCCGCACCGGCATCGCGAAAACCGGGATCGCGACCCTGGTGGAGGGCCGATCGGAGCAGAGGACGATCCTGTTCCGCGCCGACATGGATGGACTGCCGATCCAGGAGGAGAACGCGGCCGACTACGCCTCGAGGAACGAGAACGTGATGCACGCCTGCGGCCATGACGGGCACACCTCGATCCTCGCGCACACCGTGCTGCAAACGCTCCAGGAGGCGAGCTCCCGCCCGGTCCACTCGAAGTTCGTCTTTCAACCGGCGGAAGAGGGACCAGGGGGCGCGCTTCCCATGATCCAGGAAGGAGTGATGCAGGATCCTCGAGTCGAGGCTGCATTCGGGCTCCATCTCTGGAACAAGCTGGAAGTGGGAAAGGTGGCGGTCACGGGAGGTCCCTTCATGGCCGCCGCCGACGAGTTCCACATCACGATTCGCGGGCTCGGGGGGCATGGCGCCTATCCGCACGACGCGGTCGACGCCGTCATGATCGGAAGCTATCTCGTGACCGCGCTTCAGACCGTGGTCTCCCGCGACACCAATCCGGTCAAGACCGCGGTCCTGAGCGTCGGAACCTTCCACGCGGGCAGCAATTTCAACATCATCGCTGAGACCGCGCGCATGAAGGGCACGATGCGCACTTTCGACCCCGAGGTTCGCGCTCATCTGATCGACCGCCTGCGCACCATCGTGGAACAGACCGCGAAGATGTTCCGCGCCTCGGTGGAGTTCGAATTCCTCGATACGTATCCGACCACCGTGAACGATCCCGCGATGGCGGACTTCGTCGCGGACGTAGCGGCGGAAGTGGTAGGCAAGGAAAACGTGATTCGGGATCTGGTCTCCATGGGGGGAGAAGACATGTCGTACTTCCTCCAGGAAGTGCCGGGATGCTTCTTCTTCCTGGGCTCCGCCGACCCGTCGCGCGGACTCGATCACTCGCATCACAGCCCCAGATTCGATTTCGACGAGCGTGCCATGCCGATCGGCGCAGAGATCTTCCTGCGGATTCAGGAACGGTATCTCGAACGCTTTCCCGTGCCGCCCGTCCGCACGCGCTGAGCCAGCCCGACCCCATTCCATTGTCATGGACCCATCGGCATGCGCGTATCATGAGAGCATGCGCATGCCCTCGAACGTTGCAGAAACGCTGGCCGGGCTGCTCTGCCTTCTCCCGCTCTTCCTGCCATCCGGGGCGGCGGCGAGGGTGCCGATCCTGCTGCTTTCTCTGCCGTGGGAAGAGGCGCCCCTCGGAAAGACGCCCGCCGGTCCGGCGGAAGGCGCTCCTCCCGAGTCTGGCGAGTGGGTCGTGTTCCGGCCGGTTCCTCTGGCCGAGGTGGATCCACGGTCCGGGTTGGAGGCGGAGCTGCGCTGGCTCATCTCCGACGAGGGACCGTTGCGTTCCGCGGAATCGCGCGCCGAGTCCTGGCTGGGTCTGGATGAGCTCGAGTTCGGATCGTCTCGCCTCACCATGCAGAAAGAAATCGGAGACCGCATCCACTTCCAGACCTTCACCGGATATCAAGCTTCCTCGCAGCGCGAAGTCCGCATCGAGTACGACCTCGGCTGGACGCTATCCCTTCGCTCCGAAGCGAAAGAGCGCGGCGAGTCGGCGGTGAGTCTGCGCTCGGACCTGCACTTCTGGTGAGCCGGGCGCGTTTCTCGAGATCAACTCGGTGTAACGGGCGGCGCGCCCGAATCCACCTCCTGCGATGCGCCGCGGCGGTACTTGCCGCCGATCCAGCCGTGATCGGTGGAATGGCCTTGGTCGGAGTGTTCGTCCTGGGCGTTGCCGCTCCGGCGCGAGCGCAGGACGACGCGTCTGGAAAGGAGGCTCCCCGTCGCCACGTGCGGAACATCGAGTTCCACGGCGTGGAGTCTTTGGAGCGCGAGGATCTCGTCTCCCGGCTGTCGCTGCGCCCGAGCGGGCGATTCCGCAAGACCGAGTTCGATTCCACCCTATTCGTGCGCGACCTGGACCGCGTCCTCCGCTTCTGTCGCGCGGAGGGGTTCTTCGAGGCGCGCGTCAGCGGACTGGCCGACTCGGTGACCGTGAAGGAGGATGAAGTCGATCTCCATATCGCGGTGGCGGAAGGAACGCGCCTGCCGATGCGGGAGATCGGAATCAGCGTGAGCGGAAGCGCGGCGCATCGAGACGAGGCGCTGGTGGCGGATGTCCGCGCCGCCTGGAACCTGGCCTCTGGCGCTCCTTACCGCCCGTTGGAGACGGCGCGCGCCCGCCGCTCGGTCCTGCGAGCGGCCCGCGAGCGGGGATACCTCGATGCGACGGTGCGTATCGAGGTGCGGCGTCGTGACGGCGGCGTGGATGTGCGAGCGCGCGTCCGCGCGGGCGAACCGGCCTTCGTTCGTTCCATCGAAGTCAGCGGCCTGCGTAAGACCCACGGCTCCGTCGTCCTTCGGGAAATGGAGATCCATCCGGGCGATCCGCTCCTTCCTCGACTCATCGAAAAGTCGCGCCGCAATCTGATGCGCACCGGCCTCTTCGAGAAAGTCGAGATGAGTCCCGCGCGCGACGATTCCGGCATGGCGTCGAAACGGATCGTGGTCTACGCGGAGGATCGAAAGACGGGCAGCCTCAGCAGCGGATTCGGCTACGGGCTGCTCGATCGGTTCCACTTCGCCGCCACCCTCGAACAAGAGAACTTCGATGGTCGGGGCATCCGGCTCCAGTTGGACGGGAGCTATGCGAGCCGCCGCCGGCGCGTGGAGGGAGGCGCCGTCTTCCCCTGGAGCTTCGGCCGCCGCGTCACGACTCGATTGGCGGCCGGATACGAGAAGGCGCTCCCCAAGTCGTTCGACTCCGAGCGGTGGTTTACCGGCCTCTCTCTGAGCCGCGCGGTGGACGCGGCATTCAAAGGAGAGATCGGATACCGGTTCGATCGTCTCGACATCCGCCGTCCCGGAATTCCTCTGGAGCGCACTCGCCTGGGTCAGCTCGAGCTCGCACTCTCGCGCGACACGAGGACCGACCTGTCGGGAACGCCGCGCGGGAGCTATTTCCGCGTTTCTGAAGAATGGGTGGCTCCCTGGCTGGGAAGTCGGGAGCATTACGGCCGGACCAAGGTGCAGCTTCGATTCGACCAACCGATCGTGCGCGGGCTCGGATTCGGGATTCGACTGCTCGGAGGCCGCCTGTTTCCGCAGGATCCGGCGCGTCCCATTCCGATCACGGAGCGTTTCTTCGCAGGGGGGGCATCCACCCTCCGCGGGTTTCGAGGCGCTGCGGTCGGGCCGAGCGACAGTCTGGGCGTCGCTCCAGGGGCCAACATCCTCGCGCGCGGATCCGCCGAGCTGGAGTTCCGGGTGCGCGGACCGGTAGGAATCGCTTGCTTCGTGGACGGTGGGCAGGTCGCGAACGAAGTCGCTCTCTTCCGCTGGGAACAAATCTCGATCGGAGCCGGCATCGGGCTGAGGGCGCGTCCCCGATTCGGCACCTTCCGGGCCGACGTGGGCTTCCCGATCACGGAGCGATTTGCCGACGGGCCCCAATTCCACTTCTCCACGGGGACCGCTTTCTTCTAGCGCGGGACCGACCAACGGCGTCTGTATAAACGACGTTCATAGAATTCTGCGACAGGACATCGGCGCTACCGGCACCGTCGACTGCCGAACATCATCGACTGCGGTACACCCTCGCGGCGCCGGGAGGCTGCTGAGGTTTCTCGGATGTGCGCCGCGATGACAGACATCTCTGCGGTTGCCCGACTGGTCAGATTTCCGTCAGTGGTGGATGCGTATAGCCCGGTCCCTGATTGCGATCTGCGCCGG
>CAMPIC010000082.1 GCA_946886185.1 uncultured bacterium | reverse complement strand
AAAGGAGCGCGGCGGAGAACGCATATCCCTGGGCGTGTCTTCGGCGAGCGGGCGACGACGCGGGGACCTGCGGATTGCCCCGTGCGCCTAAACCCAGGGGCGGCGCTCGCAGCGGGGGCCAGCGTCGTCGGGGGCGAGGTTGCCTCCGGAGGGGCCCCGCTGCTACCGTTCTCGCCACGGTCCGGTGTCACGAACCGCAAATGGAGCGGCCATGTTCTATCGCCCTTGAACCGAACCATCGCTCGACGGGATCGAGCGCAGCCGACGGGTTCGTCGCTTCCGGGGCTAGAGTGTTCCCACTCTCCCGACGGGCGTCGTATCCGTCCGTTGAGAGGAGAGCAGGAATGCGTGAGTTTCACGCGCGCCGATTGGGGCTCGCTGCCCTGGGTCTGATTTCGATCGCGACCGCCACCACCGCGCACGCCGCCGACGGAGCTCGCGACTTCGATGTGCAGTGGACGGTGGAGGTCAAAGACGTGCCTCCGCAGTCCCGGGAAGCCAAGGTGTGGATCGCGATCCCACAAGAGCTTCCGGCGCAGAGGGTGCAGGATCTGAAGGTACACACGGACTACGCCTGGACCTTGGTCGAGGATCCCGACTACCACAACACGGTGGTCGAGGTCACCGTGCCCGATCCCCCGACCAACTTCTCGATCGACCTCTCTGCCAAGGTGCATCGTTTGCCGGTGAACGGGCCGGTTCCCGCCAAGCTCGGAGAAGCGGACGAGAAGCTCTATCTCCGCGAGGAAGCGCTCGTTTCGCTCAGCCCGCGCATGCACGCAATCGCCGACTCGCTGCCTGATGAGCATCGGGCGCGCTACGACTATGTGCTCGATCTCATGACCTACGACAAAGTCGCGCCCGGTTGGGGCAAAGGAGACTCGGAGAGAGCGTGCGACGTGCGCAAGGGCAATTGCACCGACTTCCACTCGCTCTTCATGTCCCTCTCGCGCGCCCAGAACGTGCCGACCTTCTTCGATATGGGGAATCCGACGTCTCCACGAGGAGAGATCAAAAAGGTGGGCGGCTATCACTGCTGGGCCTGGTTCTACGATGAGAAAGCGAGCGGCTGGGTTCCGGTCGACATTTCCGAAGCGGACAAATTCCCGGAAAAGGCGGAGTTCTTCTTCGGCCAACTCGATGCGGATCGCATCACCTTCTCGCGCGGTCGGGACGTGAAGCTTCCCGGAATGAAGGGAGCTCCGCTCAACTACCTGCCGTCGGGCGGGTACGTCGAAGTGGATGGAAAGCCGCTCGAGTCGGTGTCGCGCAGTCTGACCTATTCCGTGGACGGCGTCGCGCCGGAGCCGGCGGGAGGGGAATAGCGGAGCGAGCGCGCGGCGCTCGCGACACGGTGTGCCGTCCTTCGGAGGTTGCTCTCCCTGTCGTCGGACCGGAGGGCGCCGAGCGGCGCTCGAGACACGGGGAGCCCGAAGGGACCAGAAGCGCCGGTGAGGTAACTGCCTCACCGGCGCTTTTCGTAGGATCCGGATGTAATCTGCATCGTGACCGGTCGGATCGCGAACACCGGGCGAGAAGGGGACTGCGAAGACGACCTCGCAGAGGTGACGTGCCGAGGGAGACATACGTTCTGGAGGAAGCAATGCACTACCTGTTGTTCTACGACACCGCTCCGGAGTATCTGGGACGCCGCGCCCAATATCGCAGCGAGCACCTCGCGCTGGCCTGGCGAGCGGTGCAAGACGGGGAGCTGATTTTGGGCGGCGCGCTGGCGGAACCGGTCGATGGCGCGGTTCTGCTTTTCGAGTGCGACTCTCCAGAAGTGGTAGAGCGGTTCGTGGCCGCGGATCCTTACGTGAAGAACGGGCTGGTCACGGCATGGCGAATCCGTCCGTGGACCACGGTCGTGGGAACAGATGCCTCCACGCCGGTGCATCCCGAACCATAGTCACGAGGCGGGGAGCACGACTCCACGGACATCGCCGAATCCGACGCGGTAGCCATCACCGCGCGCGAAGCCGGACAGCACGATCTCGTCGCCGTCCTGAATGAACTTGCGCTCTTCCCCGCCGGGCAGCCGAAGCGGCTCGGTGCCACGCCAGGTCAGCTCGAGCATCGAGCCGCGCGATTGGGGGGCCGGGCCGCTGATGGTGCCGGAGGCGAGCAAGTCGCCCGGTCGCAAGTTGCATCCGTTCACGGAGTGGTGCGCGAGCTGCTGCGCCATCGTCCAGTAGAGATAGCGGAAGTTCGACCGCGCGATCACATGAGGCGTCTCCATCCGCTCCGTCCGGATCGACACCTCGAGCTCGATGTCGTACGAGTGCGGTCCCGCCGTCCGCAAATAGTCGAGAGGTTCCGGCGACTGCTCAGGGCCGGCGCACCGGAACGGCTCGAGCGCCTCCATCGGCACGATCCAGGGAGAGATCGAAGTCGAGAAGTTCTTCGCCAGGAACGGACCGAGAGGCTGGTACTCCCAGGTCTGGATGTCCCGAGCGCTCCAATCGTTGACCAGCACCATCCCGAAGATGTGCTCTTCCGCCCGCGCGATCGGGATCGGTGTTCCCAGCTCGTTGCCCGGTCCGATGAAGAACCCCGTCTCGAGCTCGAAGTCGAGAAGACGGCTCGGTTCGAATGACGGTGCGGACGCGCCCTCCGGCTTGATTTGGCCTCTGGGACGCCGCACCGGAGTCCCGCTCACCGTGATGGAGCTCGCGCGCCCGTGATAGGCCACCGGAAGATGGAGCCAGTTGGGCATGAGCGCGTTCTCGGGACCTCGGAACATGGTCCCCACGTTGGTCGCATGCTCCCGCGAAGAGTAGAAATCGGTGTAGTCGCCGATCACGACGGGAAGCACCGGCGTCACCGCGCTCCGCGGAATGACCACCTCGTCGCGAAGCGCCGCATCGTCGCGGAGAGTGGCTCGATCCTCTCTCAGGAGCTCGCTCACTTGCGTGCGGATCGCCGACCACACTCTGCTCCCGGAGGCGAGGAAGCGATTGAGCGAGCCGTCTTGAAACAACGACCGGTCCACGGTGTCGAGCTTGCCGGCCTGCTCGAGACGCGTCAGGTCGAGCACCTGATCCCCGATCGCGACTCCGAGGTGCGTACCGCCGAAACGCCGCGATTGGAATGCGCCATACGGCAGATTCTGGATCGGGAAATGCGAGTCGGCCGGCACTGGCACGAAAGAACGTAGCGAAGCATCGGTCGTGGAAGTCATGAAAGTCCTCTAGAGCGCACGTCAGAAATCAACATCGACAATCGTCAGCGACTGCCAGCCATCGGTGGCGATCCTGCACAGTTATGAGCGAGTACCAGCCATGAGTAGGTCTCGACGTCTCACAGCAGTCCGAGCGACTGTAAGTCGGCGACCGGCTCGTCGAAGCTGCAGCTCCCGAAAGAGGTGACGAACCGCGCGCGCACTCTCTGCAGAGTTTCGAGATCGATCGGGATCTGCCGCCACCGGAAACCCGACTCTTCGAAGACGAAGCTCTCGGCGCGTTCCTCTTCCAGGATCGGGAGCAGCTCTTCCTCCGTAAGCGAATGGGCGTATCCGAGCACGCCCGCGCCGAACAGATTGAAGAACCCGTGCATGGAGGCGCCGAGCGCCGCGTTGTGATGCCGGATCAAATGATGGAGACCCGCCGTCGCCTTCAAAGGAACGCCGCGCTCCCTGCATTCCGCCAGAACATGCGCCACCGCTTCGACCGAGGGGATCGCTTCCGCGCTCGGTCCTCCGCAGCGGAGCTTGAGTCCGAAGCCGGGGCGCCCGCTCAACGCGTCCGCGACCGCCTCGACCGCGCTGCGCTGCATCGATCCGCCCATCTCGACGTACGTTTCGAGAAGGCGATGCTCCTCGCCGCTCGCGCGCGTTCCGGTCTCCACGACCTGGAGCGCGATCGCGTCGATCGTCTCCCGAGCGGTCTCCAGGGTCGTGCCCGCCTGCGGCGGAAGGCGAAGCTCGACACACTCGACCACCGCGCGACCGCCGCTTCTCGCATGCAGCTCATGCATCGCGACGAGGTCCTCGTGGAGCTGCGTTCCGATCTCGGAGACCGTTCCGAGCGGACGCGCGATGGCGGCGACGCGAACCGGCTCGCTTCCCCGGTGCTGCGTTTCCAGCGCGGCCTCGAACGAACCGAATTGACCTGCCGGGCACACGAAGCGCCCCAGCATCCAGGCGTGCGGTCCGCGCGAGTGATCCGCGAACTGCGCGACCGCGGCGCCCATCTCCAACTGAGCGGGTGGGAACAAGCCCGCGTAATCGACGATTCCCTCCAGGAAGGTGCGTAGCCCCTGATTCACCGACGACCTCCTTGCCTTTCTACCCGCCGTGCTTCGCCAGCTCCTCCTCGCGGAGCTGCCTGCGGAGGAGCTTGAGCGCCGCGCTCCGGGGGAGCGACTCCCGAAACTCTATCGCACGAGGCGCCTTGTAGGCGGCCAGGCTTTCGCGGCAGTGCTGCAGGAGCTCCTCCGCCGAAGCAGCCGCGCCCGGGGCGAGGACCACGAACGACTTCACCGTTTCCCCGCGGCGTTCATCCGGAACCCCGATCGTGCACGCCTCCACCACCGCTGGATGGAGCATGAGCACTTCGTCGATCTCATCCGGATAGATGTTGTATCCGGAGGCCTTGATCATGTCCTTCTGCCGTCCCACGATCCGAAAATATCCGTCCGCGTCGACCGTGGCGATGTCGCCGGTGCGGAGCCATCCACCCGCGAGGAAGACTTCCGCGGTCTCCTCGGGCCGGTTCCAGTAACCCTGCATCACTTGAGGTCCCTGGACGAGGATCTCTCCCGGAACTCCTTCTTCCACGTCCCGGGTCACGTCGTCGACGTCTACCAGTCGGACATCGGTGTTCGGGATCGGGATGCCGATCGTGCCGTTCTTGACGAGCCCGCCGATGGGGTTGCAGTGCGTCACCGGCGAGGTCTCGGTGAGGCCGTATCCTTCCACCACGGTCGCGCCCGTCAGCTTCGCGAAGCCTTCCTGGACCGACGACGGAAGCGGCGCGGAACCGGAGACCGCGTACTTGAGAGAGCGCAGATCGTGCTTCCCGTCGCCCGCCCGGCGAAGAATCGCGCCGTACATGGCCGGGACCGCGAGCATGAGCGTGACGCGCCGCCGTTCCAGAGCGCGCATGACCGCGGCGGTGTCACGGGGATCGGGGACCAGCGCCATCGCGCAGCCGGTATGGCAGGCCAGCCCGAGGACCGCGGTGATCCCGAAGATGTGAAAAAACGGAAGCGCCGCGAGGAAGACGTCTTCGCCCGCGTCCAGTTCGGGAAACCAGGCGGCGAGCTGCTGAATGTTCGCGGAGAGATTTCGCTGCGAGAGGACCGCGCCCTTCGAGGTCCCGGTCGTTCCTCCGGTGTACTGGATGAGAACGGGAGCATCGAGATCGTGCTCGATCTCCGGCGGCGTTCCGGGGCGCGACACCAGATCGGAAAAACGATGCAGGCCGGGACCGCGCGGCATCTCCGCGATCAACGGCGGCTTGCTCCGGCGAAGCTTGAGCCCGGCGAGCTGGCGAAGCGGAAAACGCAGGAATTCCGGGATCTGCGCGATCACGTACTGCTCGATCGGAAGCCGGGTCCGAATCGCCTCCAACTTCTGCTCGTACAGATAATCCATGACGACGGCGCACCGGCATCCGGCGTCGTTCCATTGATGCTCGATCTCGCGCGGCATGTAGAGCGGATTGGTCATGACCGGGACGGCGCCCAGGCGGAGGATTCCGAGAAACGCGATCACGGTCTGCGGAAGGTTCGGCATCTGCACGGCGATCCGCGCGCCGCGCTCTGCTCCCAGCTCGGAAAGCGAAGCGGCGAAGCGGTCGACGTGCCGCTCCAGCTCGGCGTACTCGATCGTGCGGTTCAGGAAGTAGAGCGCGTCGTGCTCGGGATAGCGCCGGCAGGTCTCGCGGAACCGATCGATGAGCGCGACGTCGCGGAGCCGAACCTCCGCGGGCACACCGGGCGCGTACTGTCGATGCCAGGGACGCTCCGGCATCACGGGCGCGATCCGGTGCGCGGAGCACGCATGCCGTCCACGTCTCCAGGAGCAAGGGAGGAGCGCGCGAACACCATCCGCATCAAGAGCCGAGCAGTTCCTTTACCGTGTCCCGCTCCGAGACCAGCTCCTTGACCGAGATGTCGAACTTCTTCCGTCCGAAGGGAGTGAACTCGAGCCCCTGGACGATCCGGTAGGTGCCGTCGCCGGGGCATTCGACCGGGAAGGAGCAGACCAGTCCTTCCGGAACGCCATAGCTGCCGTCCGAAACCACCGCCATGCTGGTCCATTCTCCGCGCGAAGTTCCCCGCATCAGGATGCGAGCATGATCGAGTCCCGCGCTCGCCGCGGAGAGCGCCGAGGACTTGCCGCGAGCGTCGATGATCGCCTTGCCCCGCTCCTGCACCGTCTGGATGAAGGGACCCTGGAGCCAGGGAAGGTCGTTCACCGCCTCTTCCGCTTTCTTTCCGCGGATCGTGGCGTGCGACCAATCCGGAAACTGGGTGTTGGAGTGATTGCCCCAGACCGCGACGTTCTTCACCTCCCGTGAGAGCGCGCCGCTCTTCTCCGCGAGCTGAGCCTGGGCGCGGTTATGGTCGAGCTGCGTCATCGCCGACCATTGCGGCGCGGGCACTTTGCGGCCGTTGTTGAGCGCGATCAGGCAGTTCGTGTTGCACGGATTGCCGATCACGACCACGCGCACGTCCGTGCGCGCGACCTCTTCGATCGCCTTCCCCTGGCCGATGAAGATCGGACCGTTCTCCAGGAGGAGGTCCCGGCGCTGCATTCCTGGTCCGCGCGGCTTGCTCCCCACGAGGATCACGAGATCTGCATCCGCGAACGCCGCCCGCGGATCGTCGGTGGAGACGATCCCCTCGAGAAGAGGGAAGGCACAATCGTCGAGCTCCATCTTCACTCCCTCGAGCGAAGGAAGCGCCGGCGTCACCTCCAGGCATTGGAGAATCACCGGAGTGTCCGCGCCGTAGATCTCTCCCGCGGCGATGCGGGGCAAAAGACTGTATCCGATCTGTCCTGCCGCTCCGGTGACGGCGACTCGCTTGGCCATTCTTTGCTCCTGCCTGCGCAATTGTCTCGATCCACATGGGAGGAGGGCAGTCCGCGCCCGTCTCCGAGAAGGGGTCAGTATGGCAACGAGGAGGGCGAAGCGCAAATCGGGACAAAACGCATGCCGGCCGGAGGAGGCTCGCTCCCCCGGCCGGCTCGGAATCGCGCTCGAACGACTGCGCAGGTTCCTGGATCAGTTCTCAATACTGGTCGATCGTGACCTTCGCGCGCGCCGCGTCGCTGGAGAGATTGCCCGCGGCGTGCGTTCGCAGATCGCTCGCCTTCACCGTGAGAGTGAGGTTGTCCAGATCCTCGTCCCAGAAGTAATCGGAGTCCCCGAGGTACGCGACCAGAGTGATGTTGTCGCCCGGCGCGAGGAACTCGAGATCACGCCCGTACTCGAGCAGGAAATCGACCAGTTCTTCCTTGCCGCGCTCGAAGCGGCGTTCCTCGCGCTCGCGGACCCGTTCCCGGCGCGAGCTGCGATCGCTCCGGTCGCGATCGTCATCCTCGTCATCGTCGTCATCCTCGTCATCGTCGAAATCCCACCGATGATCGAGGAAGCGTACCGACCAATCGCGATCATGGGAGACGAGTGAAGCCTGGAAGGTGACGAGCAGACCGCTGCCCGGAATGTAATAGGCGCGGGCATTCTCGCGCCCCGGAACCAGCCAGTCGCGACTTTCGATCAGGAGGTCATCGAGGTCGCGCTCGAAGATGCGCACTTCCTTGCGCGCGTTCTTGTCGAGAGGATCGGCCGCCCCGACCTGCATGCTCGTCCCGGCCACGAGTGCCGTCGCCAGCGCCGCTCCGAAGGTGACGGATGTCCTCCAGCTCAACTTGGGATTCAAGGTCCACCTCCAATGGTTCGGTTTCGTTCGGGAGGTTCCCGGTCCGGCGAGGTCGGCCTCCCAATTTCCGAGCCTCCCGCGCATTCGAGAGAGCAGACGCACGACCCGAGTCCGCCGTTCAAAAGCCCGAAGGGTCGAGCGGTCCCGGGAGCTGCGGAGAATTTGCCGACCAGGAAGGAACCGGATCTCGGAGCTGGATCCTGCCGAGCGCGGCAAGACCGAGGAAGTCCATGGCGACGTCGGGATTCTCCTCCAGAATGTCGCGGAACCCCTCCGTGTCACCGCGCAGCAGGATCACCGGAGTCTCCGCGACCGCCGTGTACCAACGCGGCTCTCCCGCCTGCGACTCCAGGTTGCCGAGCGGGTATCCGGACGTGGCGAAGAAGGCACCCTCCACCGCGCGGCGGCACGCGATCGATCCGTCGATCACCAGATAGAAGAAGCCGCTCGGCTCTCCCGCGTTCCAGAGCGTGCTGCCCGCGGAAAGGCGCCGCTCCTCGATCGAGGTCGCCATTTGCACCAGCGATCCCACGCCCGCGCGGCGGAAGATCGAACTCTTGCGCAAAACGCGCAGGCGCGCGACCAGATCGATGCGCGGCGTCGCGACCAGCTCCGGAAACGTTTCCGTGCCACCCAGACGCGTGCCCGCGGGCACGTGCCGCCGCACCGCGAGCGTCTCGCGCATGATCCTCCGGATCGCGCCGAAGAGGATGGAGATCCGGTCCTCCATCACTTCCGCGAGGACGTCGGCGCGCATCTGCAAGGTTCGGACATCGCTGCGCGCGACCGCATCGAGACCGGTCTCGAGCCGGGAGAGCATGGAGAGGAGTCCGATCGCGCTGCCGGGTCCCAACACTCGGTCGCCGTGCTCCGCTCCCGAGACCTGGACTTCGCCGGCGGAGAGAATGTGGAAGGAATCGATCGGGCTCCCGTCTTGGAAGAGGACTTCGCCCTTGCCGTAAGCTCGTTCTTCGCAGTTCTGCGCGACGAGCGCGGCCTCTTCGACCGAGAGG
>CAMPIC010000081.1 GCA_946886185.1 uncultured bacterium | reverse complement strand
GTCCCCGCCGTTCCGGTCGAGCCGCTTCAAGTCGAGGGAGATCGAATCATGCGAGCGCATCAGCTGGTCCAACACCTCTTGTGACGATCGTCGGCTCGGAGCGTTGCGCATCCGATCGATCTCCAGGAACGGCCACAACTTCTCGCGCACTTCAGGAGGGAGCACGCTCTCCAGATACTCGAGGGCGGTGCCGCGCAAGGTCGGGTCCCCGGTGTGCAGGCCGCGAAACGCGACGCGGAGCGGTTGGGCGGGGAGCACCAGAGAGAGCAGCGTGAAGACATGCTCCAAGCTGCTGTTCGACCGTTCGCGCAGCAACCGGTCCGCGACCGAGGTGTCGGAGTCGTCGGCTTCCTCGAATCGCTGATCGAGCAGCCGGCGGCTTTCCCAGATGGGACGGTCTACCTCGAGCTCACGGAGCACCGCCGCGAGGATGGCGGAGCGATCGACGGGGACTTCCGGGTGACGTCGATGGATGATCGCGAGGGCGCGGCCGCATTGGAATCGCACCTCGAAGCGCTTGTCGGCGAGTCCTCCGCACAACCCTTCGACCGCACGAGCGCTGCCCGCCACCGCGATCACTCGGGGAACACGCCGCCGCACCGCGAACTCTCGCGAGGGGTCGAGCAGAGCCTCGATCAGAGCGTCCAGAATGCGCGGTGCCATGACGCGCAGCGCGCGGATCACCTCGTCGCTGACATCATCCCATGCGAGAAGCGGAATGAGATGAACGGCGAGCGATGGATCGACCGGGTCGTCGGAGAGCACGGCGCGCACGGCCTCGATGTTTCCGGAGCGAAGAGCCAGGACCTGAGCGGAAATCCGGTCGCTCGGATCGCCCGCGGCCGGCGGCGTAGAAGGATTTCCGAGAGGCGCATTCTGGTTGGCCCGCGCAAGAAGCTCCTTTCGGTCGATCTGCGCCAGAAGCTCGCGCCGGTCGAATGCGGCGAATGTTTGCAGGAGTGTGGACCGGGAGAGATGTTCCGTGGACCGGGTCAAATCGAGCGCTTCGGCTCGCTGCAGCAGGCTCTTCTGCAACGTGCGCACGTATCCTCGCGAGAGCCTCGAAACGGCGAGCAGAGACAGCGCGCTCGCGATCACGGCCAATCCGAACAGCCCGACGATCGAAAGTTGCGCGGGAAGCAGGTTCAGTCCTTTGACCACAATCGCGCCGAGTCCATCGCCCATGCGGTCGCATCCGATGTCGATCCACGCTTTGCTGCGCCGCTTCTCCGCCGAATCGACGGGCGCATACAGCAACTCATAGCCGGATCGATAGACGGAGTTGCGAAAGACGGACTCGGTCATGCGGACCAAGGTGGCCATGGGGAGGACGGGAACGAAGAGAGCGACGAGTGAACCCAACCCGACCGATCCGGGAAGCATTCCCGCGGTCCGGCTCGGCCCCCAGCGTTCCATCATCCATGGAGTCACCACGGTCTGTACGAGAAGCGCGAGCAACGCGGCCGCCGAATAGAAGATCGCGAAGAATCGGACCAGCGGATCCTCCTGGCCCATGTACGCCTCGGAAGCGCGCATCTTGAGCGCATAGTCGATCAAGCCGGCGGCGAGGGCGCCGAGCAGCACCAGGATCGCGAGGTGGCGAAGGTACCCGGGACGGAGGAGAGTGCCGAGCCCATGGCGCGCGGTCGAATCGGTGGCACCGCCATCAGGGACCGCAGTACCACCCGCGGCGCGAGCATCACGGCCGGACTGACCGGTCCCCTCGCGCTGGGGAGGCGTCCTTTGCTGCACGAGCGAACGTGACACCCCGATTCCGCAGATCAAGTGGATCGCCGCCAGCATGGGGAGAATGCTCACCGCTCCGAAGGAGGAGCCGACCCGTTCCGCCAGCAGCCCACCCAACAGACCACCCAACGTCGAGCCGGCGACCAGGCGGCTCATTCGCCGCCGCGCGGTGCGGGGATCGAATCGCTCGGTGATGAGCGACCAGAATCCCGAAACGATCGCCGGGCCGAGCGCGGCGACGTGGAGGTAGAGGAGCAACGTCCCCGTGCGCGGAGAGACCAGGCAGAGCCACCACTCGAGCAGCAGCAGGAGAGCGCTGGAGAAGCAGGCGACCTGCACCAACCTCATCGGTCCGATCCGCACCAGAAGGCGCGTCATCGGGACGATCAGGACGATCGAAAGCGCCGCCGACGCCAACACGATGTCGGGCAGTCGTTCGACCGGGAAGGTGGCGAGGAAGAGGGCGTCGCGCGCGGTCTTGCTCGCGACTTGCTGCGCGATCATCCCTGCGGCCACCAGCGTCGCGGCGAGGAGCGCTACCTCCTCGGAGCGCGCGCGCTCGGCCGGCGATTCGATCAATGCCAGACTCCTACATCCGCTGCGTCCGGGTCAGCGCGCTCGAGCAGGCGTCGCGGATCGTGAGATCCGGACCGCCTGCATCACCGAGTTCCCGATCAGCGCGCCTCGAGCAGACGATCCGGATCGTGAGATCCGAGGCGCCTGCATTACCGAGCTCCGATCAGCGCGCCTTGGGCAGGCGACCAGGACGCAGCTTGGGGCGATCCTTGAAGTTGGGCAGCTTCGGAGGCGTCTTGCGCAGCGCCTTGAGGATCTCGCCGATCGCGCGATCGAGCTGCGGATCGCGACCCTGCGCGTAATCCTGCGGGCGGATCTCCACTTCGATATCCGGATCGGTTCCGTAGTTCTCGATCCCCCAACCCACATCCTCGAACCAGAACGCGAACTCCGGCTGCGTGGTGATGGCGCCATCGACCAGGGAGTGGCGCGGCCAGATTCCCACGACGCCACCCCAGGTGCGCTTTCCGATGAGCGGACCGAGCTTGGTGAGCTTGAAGGCGTGGCTGAACATGTCGCCGTCCGATCCGGCATATTCGTTCGTCAGCGCGACGAGCGGACCCATCGGCGCATCGAGCGGATACGAGTCGGGCACGCCCCACCGATTGACGTCGTAGCCGATCCTGCGTCGGAGCAGCTTCTCCAGCAGGATTTGCGACACATGGCCGCCGCCGTTGAAGCGCACGTCGACGATGAGCGCTTCACGCTGCGCTTCGAGCTTGAAATATCGATGGAACTCCGAGTAGCCGTTCGGACCCATGTCCGGCACGTGGACGTAACCGGCCCGGTCCTTGGTCTCCGCGTGCACGCGCTCACGGTTGGTCTCGACCCAGTCGCGATAGCGCAGTGCGGTCTCGTCGCGCAGCGTCTTGATCACGACCCGGCGGACTTGAACCGGATTCTTCTTCCCGTGCGGACCGGTGCCGTTGCTGGACACTTCCAACTCGACTTCGTGGCCCGCGAGATGGACGAGGCGTTCATACGGAGAGGCATCCGGACCGACCGGCTCGCCGCCGATCGCGAGAATGCGATCTCCCGGCCTGACGTTGACACCCGGCGACATGAGCGGCGAGGAGCTGTTCGGATCCCAGGAGTCGCCGCGCGGAATCCGCTCGATCTTCCAGCTCTGGGCGCGCGAGTCGTAGGTCAGATCGGCGCCGAGGAAGCCTTGATACCAATTTGGCTGCGGCAGATAGTCGCCGCCCATCTCGTAGCAATGCGAGGTGCCGAGCTCTCCTTGCATCTCCCACATCAGATCGGAGAACTCCGATCGAGTCGCCACGCGATCGACCAGGGGAAGATAGCGCGCGTTGACGTCCGTCCAGTCGATACCGGACATGTCGGAGGTCCAGAACTGATCCCGCTGGAGTCGCCACGCTTCTGAGAACATCTGCTTCCACTCGTCTCGCGGGACGACGGCGACCCGGACACGGTCGACGTCGATCCATCCGCTTTCGCGGCCCACACCTTCCCGCGACGGAATCTCCCGCGTCGACGCGCTCACCACGCGCAGCCGCTTCCCCGTGCGAATGGCGAGGACCTGCCGGTCGAGCGAAAGTGAGAACGAGGTGATCTGATCGGAGACCTTCTCGACTTTAAGATTCTCGAAGTCATATGCCTCGAGGCGCGCCTTGGGAGCGCTTTCTCCTTGCGACCAGCCCGAGCCCAGGCTTCCTTCGACCGGCACGCTCGAGAAGAGCACGCGGCCGAGCCCGCCTTCGATGCGGACGTATCGTCCTTCCGCGACCGGGAACGCCACGATCCGATCCTGGATCCCTTCGAGATCGATCTTGATCTCGCGGGCGATCTCGGGAGAGCGATGACGCTCGGCTCCATTTTGTTGATTCGGATGGCTCGACGGAGCGCGCAAGGGACGCGTCGCCTCGGAAAACGGAGAGACGGTGTCCCCGGCGAGCGGGATCAGATAGGGGCGCGAGCCCTTGGGAAATCCGAGATCGAAATAATGGCTGTCGTAGATCGGATCGTAGGTGCGCCACGAGATGAAGTAGAGGTACTTGCCTCCGGGATCGAAGGAGGGATCGGTGTCGTTGAAGTCGCTGCGGGTAATCTGCGTCGACGTCCCGGTCGCCATCTCGTAGAGGAAGATGCTGCTCGTGCGGTTCGACGTCGGCATGCTGTACGCGATCCAACGGCCATCCGGAGACCAGCAGGCTCCGTTGATGCCGTTACCCAGCCGGGTGTGCGCGATGAGGCGCGACTTTCCCGTGTCGACGTTCACGAGGATGAGCTCGTGACGTTGATTGATCAGCACCACGTGCTGCCCGCCGGACTTCGCGGCGCCGCCGGTTTTCGAGGCGCGCGCCTTGGATGCCCGCGCCGCCCGGTTGGACGACTTGCCGGTTCCTTTCGTCGAGTCTTTCGGGGCAGGAACGCTCGGCTGCACGAACAGATCGCTCGGACGACCGAAGTCTCCCGCGATCACTTTTCCTTCTCCCGACCCTTCGGGGGAGAAGACGACCAGACTCTCGTCGCCTGCTCCGTCGTGGACCGCGACCAGCCGCTTTCCATCCGCGAGCCACCGGCCGAGACGATAGCGCACGCGCGAAACCTCGCCATGACGGCGCACCGCTCCTTCCCACAAACCCATGGTGAAGAGGCCGCCGCGGCTCACGAGCGCCAGCGAATGTCCTTGCGGATGCAGATCGAACGACTCGAGGTGGCGGCTTCCCGGAACGAACTTCCGGTTGCGCTGACTGCGGGTGCTTTTCAGCTCGACCAGGACCTTGTGCGATCCACCGTTCGCGACGTCGTAGCGGAAGATGTCGGCGCCCGCGTGATAGATGATGCTCTTGCCGTCCGTGGAAGGAAACCGCACGTAGTAGTCGTCGTGATCGGTGTGCCGGCGAAGCGCTCGTCCGGTCGGGGTCACCGAGTACAAGTTGCCATAACCTTCGTGATCGGAGAGGAAGTAGATCCGATCTTCGATCCACATCGGAGCGGCCAGATTCCCCGGGAGCTCGATGAGTTGCTGGTACTCGCCGTTTCCTTTGCGATCGACCCACAGCGTTCCGGCGGTGCCGCCTCGATAGCGCTTCCAGCGAGAGGGATCACCGGAGTTGCGTCCCACCACGACTCCGGGACCGTTCGGATCGTAGGAGATCGAACGAGCCGGACCGACCTTGATCGGCGTCGGTTGTCCGCCGTCCAACGGAATGGAAAGGAGATGAAGCGTCTTCCGGAATGGCTGGCGCCAATCGCTCGGGGCCAACACGGATTTGCCGTTCGGATGCCATCCCGCGACTTGCGTAACGGAGCCGAACCAGGTGAGACGCTCGGGAGTGCCGCCGTCCGAAGGCATGACATAGACCTCGTTCGGTCCATCATCGCGACCGGTGAACGCGAGCTGCGTGCCGTCCGGAGAAAAAGACGGAAACGAGATGATTCCCGGATTCGCAGTCAGTCGGCGCGCGGTTCCGCCTTTCGCCGGGACCGACCAGAGATCGTCCTCGCTGACGAACACGATGGTGTCGCCGTGAATCGTCGGATGTCGATAGTAGCCAGCATCGGAAGCCATCTGGGAACGTCTCCTCTGTTCGTACTCCTGCGGCTCGGGCGATTCCGGTTCGTCACCGAGGTAGCGGGGGAAGTCGTCGCAGGACAAGACCCACAGAATACTGCGGCGCGCGCGTTTCGTCATCGTTCGCGTGCTGATCCATCACGCGCCCGGCGATCGGGCGTCTGTCGCGGCCGCCTGCTTCGACCGGGTGCCGGAGCCGGGTCGCGAATGGACCGGTCTTCCGGATCGGTCACTGACCGCCCATCGAGGGTTCGTGCTCGAAATCGTCGGTTGCTGACGATGGGTCGTGCGCTGGCGTCGTCGCTTCCCGTGATTGGGTCGCCCTCACGAGTCGCATCGCCCCGCCGAGCCGAACCTTTTGCCGAGCGGCCGGCGCCAGCCCCGATCGCCAACCTATAAATAGCCGACAACCGACGGGACGTCCTCCAGACCGACGCCCGAGTGGGCAAACTGTTCCGCGCAAATCAGATCGAGCATTTTTGCGGTGCTGGACGCAAGTTTATGGCGCAGTTCGGAGGCGAATAGAGGATAATATTCGCTATAGTTTGGTTTCCGGTGCCGCTCCGGCTCCAAGATCTCCGACGCTTGCCGCCAAACCATTGCAGGATCTGATGTTAACAGCTTCTGGAAAAGGATCGCGAAGCAGCACGATTCACTTCAGAGTGGACTCGGCCTCCCATTCCGCTCAGGGATGGCTGTTCACACCCGAGGCGTTGGAGTTTCTGACGTCGCTGGAAACCAGATTTATCGATCCGTTATTGTCGGTCCGCGCCGACAGGCAGGCCCGTCGTCGGGACGCCAGCGGCTCGAGCCTGGATTTCCCCCTTCCGGATCCCGCCGTGGCCGATCCGAGGTGGCGTGTCGCGGATGCCCCGCCCGACCTCGTCCAACGGATCGTGGAGCTGACCGGCCCGGTGGAGCGCAAGCGGATCGTGACCGGGCTGTCCTCGGGAGCGGATGTGTTCATGGCCGACTTCGAGGATGCGACCTCCCCGACGTGGGTCAACATGATCTCGGGGCAGGCCCATCTATATGACGCGGTCCGCCGTCAGATCGACTTCACCGACCCCGATTCCGGCAAGTCATACCGTCTCGCGGATCGGACTGCGACTTTGGTGGTCCGCCCTCGCGGGCTCCATCTCGACGAAGCGCACCTCGAGGTCCGATCGGAGGTCGACGGCGGGCCGGACCGAATCGTCCCATATCCAGCTGCGCTCTTCGACTTCGGACTCTTCTTCTTCCACAACGCGGCGGAGCTGATCCGGCGCGGTTCGGGTCCGTACTTCTATCTCCCCAAGCTCGAGCATCGCCACGAGGCGCGTTTCTGGAACGACGTTTTCCTTTTCGCGCAGGAAGCTCTCGGCGTTCCACGCGGATCGATTCGGGCGACGGTGTTGATCGAGACGGCGCCCGCTGCCTTCCAGATGGAGGAGATCCTCTATGAGCTGCGCGAGCATTCCGCGGGGCTCAACTGCGGCCGGTGGGACTACATCTTCTCCTTCATCAAGAATCTCCAGGACGATCCGGATCGCATCTTCCCCGATCGCGCCCTGGTCACCATGGACCAGCCGTTCCTGCGGGCATATGCGCGGCGCGCGATCCAGATTTGTCATCGCCGGGGGGCGCCTGCGATCGGGGGGATGGCCGCGTTCATTCCGAGCAAGAACGATTCGGATGCCAACGCTGCTGCATTGACGGCCGTCGAGGCAGACAAACGCCGCGAGGCGCGCGACGGACACGACGGCACCTGGGTGGCCCACCCGGCTTTGATCGATACGGTGCGGTCCGCGTTCCATGCGGAGATGATCGGGCCGCATCAACGGCATCGCCTCCTCGACGACGTCGCCGTCACACGCGACGAGCTCTTGGCGATTCCGCGCGGCGCCCGCACGGAAGAAGCGCTTCGACTCAACCTGCGCGTGGGCGTCCAGTACCTGGCGGCCTGGCTCCGCGGTGTCGGATGCGTTCCCTTGTACGGATTGATGGAGGACGCCGCCACCGCGGAAATCTCGCGGATCCAGATCTGGCAGTGGGTGAAGCATCGGGTCGCGCTTTCCGACGGATCGATCGTGACTGCTGCCCGCGCGCGCGTGCTTCTTGCCGAGGAGCTGCTGCGGATACGCCGGGAAGTCGGCGCCCAGCATTTTCTCGAGGGAGGTTTCGTGGATGCTGCGCGGCTCTTCGCCGACCTGGCGACCGCGCCCGAGCCTGCCGAATTCCTCACTGCTGAGGCATATCAGCGCTTGATCGCGCAGACCGCGAATCCCGATCCGAGTGTCCCGACAAGTGTGCGAATGAATCCGGCGCTATCGAAAGGCACGCGAGTTGCTTCTGTTCCCCGTCCCGCGTCCCGACCAGATCCATCGGCGGCGAACGCTCTCGATGGCGCAGCCGAGAAATCTCACGAAGGAGGATCGACCCCCATGGTGGCCATCCGCCCGCAGCACGACGCCCATCAGGTTTCTAAGCCCGCAGATCGCTGGAACGGAGTCGTCCGCCCCTACTCCGCGAAGGACGTGGAAAAGCTCCGTGGCTCCGTGCGCATCGAATACACGCTCGCGAGGATCGGAGCGAATCGGCTGTGGGATCTCTTGACCTCCCGCGATTACGTGCATGCTCTCGGCGCGCTCTCCGGGAATCAGGCGGTGCAGATGGTGCGCGCAGGACTGGAGGCGATCTACTGCAGCGGCTGGCAAGTCGCGGCGGATGCGAACGTGTCCGGCCACACCTATCCCGATCAGTCACTCTATCCGGCGAACTCGGTCCCGCAGCTGGTCAAGCGGTTGAACGCCGCGCTGCAGCGGGCCGACCAGATCGAGCATGCGGAGCGCCTCGCCAAGATGCCGGACGGCGGTGCCAACGAGAGTGACGCGGTGATGCGCAACGGCGTGACCGGCGCCGCCTACGAGAACGGGAACGTCCTACGGAACGGCTCGGCAAACGGCGCGCACGAAAACGGCAACGTCGTGCGCAACGAGAACGGCCGCCATGACGATAAGCAGGGCGGGCACGACAACGGGAATGGCAACGGGAACGGCATCAACGGCGCGAGCAACGGAACTCACAACGGCACCCACAAC
>CAMPIC010000080.1 GCA_946886185.1 uncultured bacterium | reverse complement strand
GCAAGCAGACCAGGATGAGCGTGAGCGCCACACTCGCTGTGGTCAGGAACGTGCGTCGCTTGTTACGAAGCAGATTCTTCAGAGAAAGCTGGAACATGTCTCGCTCCTCGATCGAGGCGGATCACATCACATTGGAGATTCGGGTTCAGACGCTTCCCTCTGTGCAGGACTCGACCCACCGTCTGGTCGTCGCGCGTTGGAGCCGACCAGAGGTGCGCGATCGGGTTTCAGTGGACCGGCGCTGCGTCGCGTTGCAGCTGCCCCTTGTCCAGCCGATAGAGCACGCCGGCGCGCTCCGCCGCCCGCGGATCGTGGGTGACCATGATGATCGTCTTGTGAAACTCCTGATTGAGCTGACCCAGGAGATCGAGCACGTCCGAAGCGCTCGCGGCATCCAGGTCTCCGGTCGGTTCGTCTGCGAGCAGGAAGGTCGGGTCGGTGACGAGAGCGCGCGCGATCGCGACCCGTTGTTCCTGCCCACCGGAGAGCTGCTTTGGATAGTGGTCGATCCTGTCGGAGAGACCGACCAGGTCGAGCGCGGCTTCCACCTTGGTCCGGCGATCCTGCTTGGAGAGCTTGGCCAGCTTGAGCGGGAGCTCCACGTTCTCCCGCGCGGTGAGCACCGGAATCAGGTTGTAGAACTGGAAGATGAACCCGACGTGGCGATGCCGCCAGGGCGCGAGCTCACTTTCGCTCAGTTGGGAGATGTCGGAGCCGTCGACCACGATCCGCCCCGACGTGGGCGTGTCCACGCCGGCGAGCAGGTTAAGCAAGGTGGTCTTGCCCGATCCCGAGGGACCCATGAGCGCGACGAACTCACCTTCGTGGATATCGAGGTCGATCCCCTGGAGGACCGGCACGTCGAACTGGTCGCGGCGGTACACCTTGGTCACGCCGCGGATCTGAATCAATGGATCGGGCATCGAGTCTCGAACTCCTCCCTCCTGGCCAAGCGCGCATCACGGTTCGGTACCGGAGCGGCATGATAGCAGGAGGGAGGGGCCGCGTAACCAGATGGTCAACGGGCGCGAAGATCCATCCCGACCGTCGCGCCGAGGGGCCAGCGTTAAGTTCGTGGATAGCGCCTGCCGATCCTCGTTGGTCGCGACGGTTGCGATCTCCGCGACGGATCGAAGCTACTGGATCACGACCGGCACGGCGTGGCGCTTGGAGCCCGCGGAGATTCGGATCAGGTAGATGCCGGCGCTCACACGCGCGCCGTCGTCTCCCCGCAGGTCCCATTGGATCGCGCCGGACGTTTCGGCAGAACGTTCCATGCTGTGCAGAGCGCGCACCCGCCGGCCATCGACCGCGAACACATCGAGAGAGACCGCTTCCGATCCCCCTGCGTTCGATAGTCCTGGATCGGATCCATACTGCAGGGTGGGACGTGGTCCGATCACGCCGAACGCGTACTCGATGCTCACGACATCCTGCGCCGGATTGGGAGAGGCGCGCAGCCAGAGGGCGTTGCTCGCCGATTCCGGCACGCTGGCGCTGGTGCAGAGCTGACTGGCCGAAAGATGCACTTCGTAATTGTCGGTCGCGCCCCCGTGGAACTCGGTCCAGGCGATCCAGGCTTCGTAGGGTACCGGCTCGCCGCTCGCCGGCGGTTCGACTCCGGTGGGGTGGACTCCGGTGACCGACGGCCGATATCCATCTTCACCATCGGGGAAGCTCACAAGCTCATCGGCGGTCGCTCCCGACCAGCCTCCTCCGCGGTGCATCGAGATGTGCTGCTCCGAGGTCTGGGAAGTCTCGTCCTCTTCGTTCCAGACCACGATCGCTCCCGTACAAAGCCCGAAGTGCACGTCCGGGGTCGAGGCGCTCCTGGTGTGGCTCTCGTCGAAGGAGACCGGAATGGTTTGCGTCTCTCCCGTCCAGGTGGCTCCGTTGTCGGTGGAATAGGTGACATAGACCTCGTAGTGAAAAGGACTGGCCGTGTCGAAGGAACCGGCATAGACCGCATACATGCTGTTGTTGTCTCCACCTTCGAACGTCCCGGCGGCGGCATCGTGGCTGGTCATCAAGTTCACCGGCTGCGAGATCGATCGATCGGCGGTCTCGCTGGTCCAGGTGTCGCCTCCGTCATCGGACACTCCGAGGTGAAGCGCGCGACCGCCCGAGTCGTCGTCTTCCCGCCAGATTACGATCAAGCGGTCATTGCCTGCCTCCATGATGCGCGGCTCCAGGGCGGGATTTCCGTCGGGGAAGCTGATGATCCGATCGGCTGCGGTCCCGCTCCAGGTGGCCCCACCGTCGGTCGACCTCGAGTAGAAGACCTCGGCTCCATCCTCAGTAGCCTGGTGCCACACGACGTGCATCACGCCGTCCGCGTCGATCGCGGCAGAGGGAATGCCCGCTTCGCCCGTGGTGGAGACGTCGCTCAGCACGAGATCGGCGAATTCGCTGGAGAACGTGGCGCCGCCGTTGGTCGAGATTCCGTAATGGACTTCGCGGTTGTCCAGGAAGTCCTCCGCCCAGACCACGAGGATCGGGCTGTCCTCGTCCCAGGGTCGGACGGCGATGGACGGCTCTTCGTATGCCGCCTTTCCATCGGGCAAGCTGATGATCCGATCGCTCGAGGTGCTGCTCCAGGTCGCCCCATAGTCGGTCGAGACCCCGAACAGGATCTCGCGCACGCTCGGGGCGTCCTCCGACCAGACGGTATAGAGTCGACCAGTCTGGTCGTGATAGAGGATCTGCACACCGCGGGCATATTCGTTGTTGTCGAAGCTGATCTGTTGATCTGTCTCCGTCCCCGTCCAATCCGCATCCGCGGAGGCGACCATCGCGGCCGAGAGGACCGTCACGACCGAGAGAACCGTCGCGAGCGGGATCGAGACGAGATCGGCGAAGCAGGAGTGGATGAGTGAGTGGCGCATCGTCGCCCTCCGCGTGTGCTCATGGTCAGAAGAGTGGGTAGTCAGGCCGGGCATTTCGTCGATTCGCCGCGGTTCGATCGCTCGGATCGAGTCAACGGAAACTGTTTCCGGCTCGCGGCGGCGAACGCCGAGGTGCGCTTCACGGTTCGGATGCCTCCGGAAGAATCGAATCGGACTGCGGTTCCAGAGCCGTCTGTCCCCCAGATCGCTCACCGGTCGGAGCGATTTGGCGGGATCCAGTATATCACGGACCATGGTCGAGCGCTCGGCGCCGGTGCCATCCTGGATGAGGACGATCTCGGCGCCCGCGCCCTTCGCGGACTGGTTCCCGTGGTGCGGCCATAGCTTCCCAGCGCGGATTTCATCGGATCTGGGTTGCGAATGTCAGCCCTGCGGCTCACGCGGTCAGCACGACCTTGATGCAGTCGTTCTCTTTCTCGTTGAACATCGCGAACGCTTCCGGCGCTTCCTCCAGCGCCATGCGGTGCGTCACGATGAAGCTGGCGTCGAGCGCGCCTTGCTGGATTTTCTCCAGGAGCGGCTGGAAGTAGCGCTGGACGTGAGTCTGCCCGGTCTTGACGGTCAGTCCCTTGTTCATGATGGCGCCCAGCGGAATCTTGTCGTCGAATCCGCCGTAGACGCCGGGAACGGAGAGCGTTCCTCCACAGCGGCACGCGAGAGCGGCCTGGCGAAACACGTAGGGCCGGTCCGTCTCGAGCTTCACCGCTTGCTTCACCCGGTCGTAATAATGGATCGGATTGGGTGCGTGCGCTTCCAGACCCACCGCGTCGAGGCAGGAGTCAGGTCCCCGGCCTCCCGTGAGCTCCTTCAGCACATCCGAGACATCCTCCATCTCGTAGTCGATGGTTTCGGCGCCGCTCGACCGCGCCATGGCCAGCCGCTCCGGCACGCGATCGATCGCAATGACCCGTTCCGCGCCGAGATGGAAACAGCAGCGGATCGCGAGCTGTCCCACCGGTCCGCATCCCCAGATCGCGACGGTGTCGCCCCTTTCGATCCCGCAGTTCTCCGCTGCCATATACGCGGTGGGGAGGATGTCCGAGAGGAAGAGCACCTGTTCGTCGGATAGGCCGTTTTCGATCTTCACCGTTCCGACGTCTGCGAACGGGACCCGCACATACTCGGCCTGGCCGCCCGCGAAGCCGCCGGTCAGGTGCGAGTACCCGAAGATGCCGGCGGGCGTGTGACCGTAGATCTTCTCCGCCATCCATGCGTTGGGATTCGAGTTTTCGCACAACGAGTGTTGCTCCTGAAGGCAGAAGAAGCACCGTCCGCACGCGATGGGGAAGGCCACGACCACGCGGTCGCCCACGTTGCGCCCTTTCAGCTCCGGTCCGACCTCGACGATTTCTCCCATGAACTCATGGCCGAGGATGTCGCCCGGCTGCATCGTAGGGATGAATCCGTTGTAGAGATGGAGGTCCGAACCGCAGATCGCGGTGGAAGTCACTCGGACGATCGCATCGCGCTTGTTCAGGATCTTCGGATCGGGCGTGTTCACGACCTGCACGTTTTTCTTGCCCATCCAGCAATTGGCTTTCATGGCTGCTCCTCGGTTCGCCCGGAGGGCTGACCTTGCGTGGTGATGAGGTCTCCCGTTTCCATGATCCGCTTGAATCGCCGCAGATCCTCACGGACGCGCGATTCGGGATCCTGACCGAGCAGTTTCGCGACGCCCAGACCGATCGCGCCGGCGGGCGGCTCGTAACTCATCTCGACGGTGACGAGGGTTCCGCGGTCGCCGGGAGCACGCTCGAAGAACACCGTACCTGCGTTCGGAACGTCCGCTCCATCCACGGTCCGCCATGAGATTCTCTCGCCAGGCCGGTCTTCGACGATCTCCGCAGTCCACTCCACCTGCTGCCCGGCGACCGGCTTCGCGACCCAATGAGAACGGCGGCGAGATTGCGTGGCTCCTTCGCTGACGTCTCGGGTTCTCTCGGCTGCCGTTGCGCGCGCGCCGCCGTAACTTCCTCGCAGAGATGCCGCTTCCGTCGGGAGTGCGCCTTCTTCCGCGCCCTCCACCTCGGTGACGGACTCGAGGTGCTCCATGAATGAGGGCAGGTTCTCCAGCTTTCGCCAATACCGGTACAGGTCCTCGGGACTTCTCTGCACGAGGATCGCCTGTGTCAGGCGAACGGCATCTTCCGTCCGGTCTCGGGTCGCCTGCACGGAGCTGAGGATGTCGAGTGCGGTCACCCCTCCCAACGCCGCGGCGGTCCACGCGGCTCGCTGGCGATGCGTGCCATTGCCCGCGAGCGCGACTCCGAGGAGGGAGAGGTCCATGGCATCGCCGGCCACTCGCATCCACGAGAACGCCTCAGGGCTTCGCTGGGACAGCAGTCCGACGCCGTTGGCGAGCTCCCGAAGCCCGATGAGACGGACCAAGTCGCGCCGCGAGGGATCGACGCCGAGGAATCGCGTGACGGAGTTGGGGGACGCGACCGCCACGGCCCCGAGGCACGCGCTGAACCATCCCAATCCTTGCCGGAGCTGGTCGGAGCGCCCGCTGTGCTCCTCCTCGTCGCGCGACCAGCGTTGATCGTACTGGTGCTTATGCGGATCCGAGGGCCAGTGCTGATCATCCTGGCGTCGTCGCTGGTCATCGGAACTCCGTTTGAGCTGATCGGAGCGCGGCGACGCATTCGGCCTCTGCGCTGAGTGGGGGGAAGGAGTGGCCATGACGAGATCCTCCGCTCGGTCGAATCGTTTGTGTGGCTGCAAGCGCCCCGAGTTCAAGAACGATGCCACGCACGTTGTGGGAGGAGCGGCGACACGAGACTCGCGGCGGCGAATCCTGAGGACACGGGAAGATTGCAGCCCGTTCACTTGGATGGTTCTCTTCACGAGATCTCGGAATAATGCGACCAACGCGATGCGCCGCTCGAGTCGTTCGCACCCCTCGTGCCGATGCGCGGAGCGATTCTTTCTACAATGTTTAGGTCGCTCCTTGCTCTGCGATGAAGGCCGGCTCTCACGCACGTGAGTGAAGTCGACATTCGCCGCACTCCTGCCGATTGCTCGTCCGCCCGAACTTCACTGTCGTCTTAAGAATTATCCGCCTGCGGAGTCATGCAACCCCGGCACGTTTCCTGCACTGGACGCTGCGAAACAGACTCGGCTCTGATCCAGAACGGCAGTCTCTCCACTCACGTTGGTTCCGCGAAGCGAAGCCACCGACTCGAGGAGGCACGAATGGCGCTTCAACTTCTCAAGGACAAAGGCACTCCGCTCACCAAACAAGGTTTCACGTGGCGAGACCTCGTTCAGCCTCCCTACAGCAAACTGGACGACGATGCCTTCACGCGCGTGCGCGTGATTCTCATGAACGGGATCGAAGCCGAGGCGCTCCGCTTCTCCCATGCATGCGCGCGCATGAATCCGGATCTGCAGAAGGCTCTGGCGCGTGTGCGCCGAATCGAGCAGCACCAGCAGACCTTGGTCAACTGGCTCAATCCCGCGGACCAGACTCCTCTCGAAACGACCATTGGATTCGAGCAGGTGGCCATCGAGGTAACGGCGAGTGTGGCCCAGCATGAACCGGACAAGTATCTGGCCCAGGTGTACCGGTTCGGACTGCTCGAGGACTTCGATCATATGTACCGGTATGCCGCGCTTTATGACCGTGTGGAGGGAAAGGATGCCGCTTATCTCCTGCAGGGCTACACCGACATCCTGCCGGGAAGGCCGACCTCGGTAGAGCATCGTCACCCGGATGACGATCTGCGCAATCCCTACGACAAGACCAAGGCCGCCCCGCTGACCAAACTGAACGCGCTCACCATCATGGCGGGCGAGCACATGACGCACGACTATTACATGACGGTCGGTCCGATGTTCACCGATCCGATCGCGCGGCAGCTCTACGCGGAGATCGCGTCGATCGAGGAGCAGCACGTCACCCAATACGAGTCGATCATCGATCCGACGGAGTCCTGGCTGGAGAAGTGGCTCCTCCATGAGGCGTGCGAAGCCTACAACTACTACAGCTGCGTCCAGTGGGAGTCGAACCCGCGTATCAAGGCGATCTGGGAACGGATGCTCGACTACGAGCTCGGGCACCTCCGCTTCGTCGCGGATCTCTTCGAGAAGCATGAGGGCCGCGACGCCGCGGAAGTGCTTCCCGAGGAGCTTCCGGAGCCGATCCGCTACGAGAGCCACCGGGAGTACGTGCGCGAAGTGCTCCGCAAGGAAGTGGATCTGCGCGCGGCCGGAGCCAAGTTCGTGGATCCGTTCAAGGAGCCGGAGCGCTCTCGCCTCTATCGTGAGCAGGTCAATGCGGACGGCTCCCCCTCCGACATCGTGAGCGCCGGATATTTGTGGCAGCCGGGCACGGAGCTGGTCGGAGCCAACGGGGACCTGAGTATGGAAGCACAGGGAAAGAAAGCGAGACAGCTATGAAACAGCAGGTCCAAGTCGGTGACAACCGCACTGCGCATGCGCTGCATCCGGAGATGTATCGAGCGATGGAAGAAGGAGTGCTGGAGTTCGGCGCTTCCTCCGACGGAGATGGTCCGTCGCTCATCGCCGAGACTCGAGGAGAGTATGCGTCCACCGGCGAGCCGGTCGGCTCGTTGCCTCCCATGCCCGAGGGGGACAGCTCGGAAGAGATGGTTCTCCTGATCGACAAGCTGGGGGAACGACTCGCGTTCGAACGCGCCGGCACGCGACTTTACGAAGCGCTCCTTTCGAAGCTCGATGCCTACGGATCATTTCCGGGAGGGCCGGAGCGAAGCGATCTCGAGGAGATCCGCATCGAGGAGCATCAGCACTTCCTGATGGTGCGCGACATCATTACCGATCTCGGCGGAGATCCGACCGCGGTCACGCCCTCGGCGAACCTGGCCGCGCTCACCAGCCGCGGCGTCCAGGATGCGCTCAACGATCCGCGCGTGAACCTGCTGCAGAGCCTCGAGGCGATCCTCATCGCGGAGCTCGTGGACAACGCGGCCTGGGACATGCTTGCCGCCATCGCCGAGAGAGCGGGAAAGCGCCAGCTTGCGGAGTCGTTCCAACGCGCGCACCAAACCGAAGAGGAACATCTGGCTCGGGTGCAGCAGTGGCTGCGCAACGGCCACGGTGTGGAACCGCGGTAGTACAGCGCGGTCATGGCCGCGCTCAGGGGCGAGAAAAGCGTTCCCCAACAAGGAGACCGACTCATGGCTACCCAGAAACAGCGCCAGCCGGAGAATCAGCAGAATCGAGGAAACGAGCGCCAGCAGCGCCAGGATCAGAACCGCGAAGAGCAGAAGCGCCAAGACCAGAACGGCGAGGGTCAAGGACGGCAGGATCAGAACCGTGGTGATCAGAACCGGCAGGATCAGAACCGTGGCGATCAGGACCGGCAGGATCAGAACCGTGGCGATCAAAACCGGCAAGGTCAGACCCCGGAGCAAAATCGCCCGGATCAGAACCGTGGAGATCAGAACCAAGGGCGCGAAGGCAAGAAGCGGCAAGGTTAGCGCACGAAACCATTTCCAGAGACCGGCCGCTCGGCCCAACGCCGAGCGGCTACTTCCATCACAATCGCGAGAGGAGTCCGAACAATGGCACAGCTTCAGGGCGATCGCCTGCAGCAGCACGGCATGCAGCACCAAGGTCAGAACCAGGGCATGGACGAGTCCAAGATGCACGAGATGCGAATGAGCGCGCAGGAGACTGCCGGCGGAATGATGGCCGGAGCTCAAGGCGGCGCGGCTGTCGGGTCCGCGGCCGGCGCGGTCGGCGGCGGCGTGACCGGTTGGGGAGTCGGAGCCTCCATGGGAGCGTTCGTCGGACTCGTCTGCGGAATGTTCCTGGGCGCCAGCCTGTCGAAGTAGTGAACAGGCCGGCTGATGCGAGCGGAGGATCGCGCACGACATCGCGATCCATCCGGTTTGTAAGAGCGGGTGTCAAGGCGTGGGGCGAGCCCTCGCGGCACACCCGCTTTTCTTTGCGCTCCGGTTTGATTCCCGGCCGGGGGTTCCCGGGTTTGGTCGAGCTGTTCGCGTTGGAAGCGGCGGGCTGGAGTGCCGTTGCGATCGGATGCCCTGTGTGCGAGACGGGTACCGGCGAGCCGGTCCGCGCGGCGTC
>CAMPIC010000079.1 GCA_946886185.1 uncultured bacterium | reverse complement strand
GATTATAGAAAGTCGATGGCAGGCGGGGCATCCGAGTCTCCGTCCACCCGAGCCGAGCTCAGACGAGATCGATTCGAGTGGCGCCAGGCCGTTGGGTGGAACGACACCGCGATCGGGACGCATTCCATGCGCGGAATCGCATCGCGCGTATCATTCTTCCGCTCGAGTTCCGCCTCTGAGCCGCGAGCGGGGCGACGCGAGGGGGCTGGCGCAATCGACCAGCCCTCTCGCCGCACGGCATGCTACCGCCCCAACTGGATCTCGGTCGAGCCGATGAGTCCCGGCGGGAGATCGTACTCGTCGATCAACGCAGACTTGGACGCAATCAGGAGCTGCTCGGCGAGGAACGGATTGTGCGTGGAGGTCCCGTCCAGCGCGGCGAGCTGGGCGTTGAACCAGGCTCCGTCCGCCACCGTGAAGACTCCATCCGACGGATCTTGGGATCCTTCCGGCGCGAGCGCGATAAGCACCAGCGTTTCCTCGACGAGCTCGTCGATCCGCAGGCGGGCGGTCAAGTAGGCCGATTGAGCAGCTTGCGGTGTCCCGTGGCAGCCCGATTCTGCGCAGAGCGCAAACTGCCGGTTGGGCACGTCGCAGTCCTGATCCACCGTCGGCTGCCCATTGGCGTCGACGCAGGGGATGGCGAGGAAGCGATGCCCGGTCACGTTGACAACGAAGTCTCCGGTGGCTTGATCGGTGACTTCGTACTGGCCCACATGGCAGGAAGCGCAGAGTTTCGGGTTGCCGACGGTCCCGTGGGTGCCGACGATGTCGATCGACGGCTCGAATCCCGGCGGAAACCACCCCGCCTCGCCCAGCAGGAGCGGACCTTGCGGCGAGTGGGGACCGCGCAAGGTGGCGGCGTCCATCTCCGGAAGGGCGCGCTTGTGATGGCACTTCATGCAGAGGTTCTGCGAGACCGCGGGAACGTCGATGGGAAAGCGGAGCTGCCCGGCGTTGCGCGCGTCATGCGGATCGTGGCAGACCGCGCAGGTGAATCCAACGTGCTCCGCGACCGGATCGTCCTTCGCCACGAACTCCGCGTTCACTCCCCATGCCGCGAGGGCGCCCTGGCCGGTATGGCACTCGAGGCAGGCGGGATCGGCGCGAGAGATGACCGATTCGATCGGCATGGCGTGCCCGGACAGGGACCACTCCTCGACGAAGGGATGATGCGTTCCGGAGTGGCACTCCGCGCATCCCACGCCCATTCCCCCTTCGAGCGCCGTGATCGAGGCGAGCGGCTGCGTGGCGTCGGGGTTGGCGACGTGCGCTTGACCAGGACCGTGGCAGCTCTCGCACTGGACGTCGTGATAGCGCGAGTCCGCGGTCGAGGCCCAACCCACCTCTCCGCTCGCCGGGCTCCCGTTGGGTCCGACGGTGTGGCAGTTCTCGCATGCTCCCTGCGCATGTCCGCTGGCTTGCAAGGTGGCCCAGGCATCGGCATGCGCCGTTTCTTCCCAATCCCCCTGCTGTCCCACGTGGCAGTTTCCGCAGACCGTTAGCTTCGACTCGGCCTCGTCATAGCCGAGGAAGCCGGCCGCGGCGCCGGGAGGATCCTCGAAAAGCGGATTGTCTCGATAGACGATCTTCTCGTCCGTGCACGCATTCAAGCCCAGGGCAACGAGCAGTCCGACGACGATCGAGCCACCCGAAGCCACCCATTGCGCCGTCACTCTTTCGCGTCCCATCGCCGTTCTCCTTGTTCGGACACCACTCAGCGAACGCAAACCCGTCGAGCGAAACGATCGAACCTGAGATCTCACTTCCCAATCAGGAACTACCGCGATCCCAAGTTAGATCGCTGCGGCGCGGTCTGTAATAGGGAGTTACGCGTAGACGACAGAGCAAACTCGAAGTGTCGCGAGCCAATGTAGAGCCGCCGAAGAAGGTGGGAAAGCGATTTTTTTCACGCGATGCGCGCGGAGTGGGCAAACCGTCGCCACTCTGCCGGTGATCGGCGCATGCTGCTCCGGCCGTTGATACAGCGAGGTCAGACTCTGGAGAGCCAGTGCACGATGTTGAGCGCGAGCTGGCGATTGTCGAATCCGGGAACGTTCATTCCGACCAGGAGATCATCGTTCTTCTCCGCCCGCAGCATCCCCGCCTCGCCCAGGACGACCACCCTTCCCGAACCGTGCTCGAAGGCGAGCCCCTGGGCGGCGCCGGACAAGGCGGCCGGATCTCCATACTCCATGGTGACGCGCACGTTTCCTCCGCTCTTGTCGACCTGAGGTGCGGTCGGCGGCCGTTCCGTGGCGCCCTCCGAGAGAGAGAGAAACGCCACCGATGCGGGCGGCCCGATCAAAGACTGTCCGGTAAAGGTGAGCACGCGGCGAATGCGTTCTCCCGAAGTCCGTCCGCGGATGATCGGATGATCGCGAAGCAGTCCGTTCTCTTCCGAGAACACCAGATGACTCTCTCCTCGATCCGGCTCGAAGTGCTGCATGTCCTCCACCAGACCTTTGCCCATGCGAACCCCGAAGCGCTCCGCGAGCGTCTCGTTGGCAGCGCCATAGGGCCAGTGATCGGTGACGAGCAGGAGCGATCCCCCGCCGCGCACCCAGCCGTCCACGACATCGATCTCCGAGCCGCTGAAGGCCGGTTCATCGTTGGAATCATTTGCTCCCTGAGCGAGGACGATCACGAGGAGGTCGACCCCATCGAGGGTCTGTGGAGTAAACGGATCCCGGTTCACGCGCAGGTCGTACCCGTCGTTCCGAACGAGCTCGGCGAACGGACGATACCCTCCCTTGACGGTGTGCGTGTTGCGATGCCCCTCGTCGTAGAGAACGATGGGGCCGCTCTCCGTATACGCCGGAGCCGCGACGCTCGTGTCGAAGCTCGGATCATACGGGCGCTCGCGCTGGTATTTCAGATACGCAAGGATGGCGACCAGAACGAACACGTCCATCGCGATGATCGCCGCCACCTGCCGGCCGGTAAGCTTCCGCTTCTCGCGCCTTCTCATCGAGATTCCTTTCGCACAACGAGTTTGAGACCTGACCAGACTTCGGTGACCGCGCATACCTTGATGTCCACGTATCCCATCGGAAGCGCGACTTCACGGATCGTGTCCTCGGTGACCTCGGTCGGCACTTTCGCCGCCTTCTTGGGCCAGGAGACCCAGACCACCGCGTCCGAACGCAAGCTTCCCCGAAGCTCGTTCAGGTGAAGCTGCAGCGCCTCTCTCTTCGTGACGAATAGATGCGCGAGATCGATGCTCGCGTCCGCGCGTTTCGCGAGCACCACCCGTTCGGGCAAGTCGCTGAAGAACGAGCGGTAGTCCGCAGGAGCAGAGAGGAGGAGGAGCCGCATCCCCGGCTTGATTCCGATCTTCTTGGCGAGCGGAGTCCCCGAGTACCCGGCGCCCGAGCTCATTCCACTTCCTCCACGGCGAGGCACGGCATGCGGTGTGGCGACACTACCGGGAGAGATCTGGCCGGACCGGCGGCGTGGGACCGGGGCCTTTCTTGTCCCGCAGCATTCCAGTGGCGAGAGCGATCATCGATCCGACGTCGGAGAGATTGGCCGGGACCACGAAGGTATTGCCGGCGCGTGCCAGATTGCCGAAGTTCTCGAGATACTGCTCCGCGATCTTGAGCTGCATCGCCTCTTCCCCCCCTTCATTGCGCAGGGCTTCCGCGACGCGGCGCAGCCCCTCCGCGCTCGCGGTCGCTACCGCCAGAATCGCTTCGGCCTGACCGTGCGCCTCGTTGATCTGCTGCTGTTGATTCGCCTCCGAGGCTTTGATGACCCGCTGCTTGTCTCCCTCCGCCTGGTTGATCTTGGCGTCCCGTTCTCCTTCCGACGTCAAGATGATGGCGCGTTTCTCCCGCTCGGCTCGCATCTGCTTCTCCATCGCGGAGAGAACGTCGTGCGGCGGATTGATGTTCTTGATCTCGTACCGCAGGACCTTGACTCCCCACGGTTCGGAAGCCTGGTCGAGCTCGCTCACGACGAGCATGTTCACCGCGGTGCGCTCCTCGAAGGTGCGGTCGAGCTCGATCTTGCCGAGCTCGCTGCGCAGAGTCGTCTGCGCGAGCTGGGTGATCGCGAACACGTAGTTGGTGATGCCGTAGGAGGCGCGCTTGGGATCGAGCACCTTCATGTAGAGGACGCCGTCCACGCCGACCTGAACGTTGTCGCGCGTGATGCAGACCTGCTCGGGGATGTCGATCGCCACTTCCTTGAGGCTGTGCTTGTAGGCGATCCGCTCCACGAACGGCACGAGGATGTGGAACCCCGCCTCCAGGGTGCGCCGATACTTGCCGAGGTACTCCACGATGTACGCACTCTGTTGCGGCACGACCACGGCGGAGCGCCCGATCACGATCAAGACGAGCACGACGATGACGATGACCGGGATCAGATTCTGCATCCGGAACTTACCTCCGATAAGGAACGGTTGGACGTGGATCGAGAGTCAGGGTTGGGTCTTGCCGAGGCGCACATCCAGCGTCACCCCCTCCACGGATTCGACCAGGCACTCGTCACCTCGGCGTATCGCACGGTCGTCACGATTGCGCGCCGCCCACGTGGTGCCGTGCAGTTCGATCCGTCCCGTTCCACCGGGCGCAATTCCATCCTGGGCGATGCCGGTCTTGCCGATCAGGGCGTCGACGTCCGGCATGCTGGGGTGATCGAGCCGCGCTTTGATCCGCTTGCGTAGGAGCCAGAGCGAAACGACGGACAAGGCGGCGAAGAGGAGCCACTGTGCGGCCACGGGAAGGTCTACACCCAGCAATCCCAGAAGACCGAGTAGAAGCGCCGCGACTCCAAAGAACACCAAGAAAAAGTCGGTCGGCAGGAAGATCTCGGCAACGAGAAGGAGGCCCCCCAGCACGATCCAGGTCCACCACTGCATCCTGACTCCTGTCGATTTCCGGCACCACCCCGGAAGCTCGAGGCGGCCGGATCCTAGCGCGTCCCCCGCTCCGTCTCAATAGAACGACTCACTCAGAAAAAGATCCAGGTGACGAGGAGGAAGAGCGGGAACAGCACCGCGCACGACCAACCGATGAAGCCGAAGAAGCTGGGCATGGTCATGCGCCTCTCTTCGACGATCGACTTCACCATGAAGTTGGGACCGTTCCCGATGTAGGTGTTCGCTCCCATGAAGACGGCGCCGAGCGAGATCGCCCGCAACAACTGCGCCCCTTCCTCGGAATGCACGAGTTGGAGCAGCGGCGCGGAACCTCCTCCGGAGACGCCAGTCTGGCTGAGCGCCAGCGAAGTGAAGGTTAGATAGGTCGGGGCGTTGTCGAGAAACGAGGACAAAATCCCCGTCAGCCAGAAGTATTGCCAGGGCTCGTCCACCCCCAAACTCTGCCCGTGCGCCTCGAGGAGCACCAGAGCGGGCACCACGGTGACGAAGATGCCGGCGAAGAGGATGGCCACTTCGTTGATCGGAAAGAACGTGAAGCGATTCGCCAGATGCAGGCTGCGCTTGGTCGACCAGTACGAGCCCGCAGCGAGCGCCCCCATCGCGAGGATGCGCCACAGCATCGGCAGGAATACCGCCACGAGCACACCCAGGAGGAAGATGAAATTGTGCGCCCCTCGGATCCGAATCGGATCGACGTGGGCACGGTCCTCGCGAAGCGTCCCCGGCGACTCTCGCCGAAGCTCACGGCTGTCGAACAGGAAGAAGATGAGCAAGAGCACGGCGACCATGAAAAGCCATTCCGGAAACAAACTCAGCGTCCAGGTGAACGGGACGCCGCGCAAATAGCCCAGGAAGAGCGGCGGATCCCCCAGCGGAGTCAGAGTCCCGCCGATGTTGCTCACCAGGAAGATGAAGAAGATGGGTAGATGACGGACCCGCGTGCGTTCGGAGTTCGTCCTCAGGAACGGCCGGATAAGGAGCATGCTCGCTCCCGTGGTCCCGATGAAGTTCGCCAGCACCGCTCCGATCGCCAGGAATGCGGTGTTGACGCCGGGGGTCGCGCGAATGTCTCCCGAAACGACGATCCCTCCGGAGATCACGAACAAACTGCCGAGCAGGGCGATGAACGCGAGGTATTCGATCATGCTGTGCGCGAGCTCGGGACGTCCGTGGATCAACAGGTAGATCAGGATCGGAAGGGACAAGAGGACCGTGACGAGAACTCTGTTCCGGAGCCGCTCCCACCAGTGATGGGCCACGAGAGGCAGCGCCGCGATCGCGATCAGCAGCAGCGCGAACGGGACTACGGAGTACCAGGGCAGCCTCTCGGCCAGAGCCCCGTGGCCGCTCGCAACGTCCGCCGCGATGGCGGAGGTCGGAACCACCGCGAGCGCGATCAGGAAGAGGGCATGGATCATGATCGAAGGCCAGGCGCAGCCGACGGAAACTCCACGCCAATGCCTGCCGAACGCAGCGTTGCTTCGAGTGAGTCGCAGAATGCTCAACTGTCTCCAGGTCGACACTGGTTCCGCCCCGGTTCGGGACCCCGCTCGCAGGTCTGAGTTCCCGCATGCTCGCTTTCGCTTCGAACGTTGCGGGCACCGGACGCCGAGCGCAAGCACGTTCGGGGCCACCGGCGGACCCTCACGCCCGATACCGCAGCCGGATCGACCTCGGAGGGACGAACCGTCCATATCCTCTTGGCCGTGGAATACGATTCGGACCCGACACGATCGATCTCGTTCTCGACAGTCAATGCATCAAAAGGATCTTGGCTTCGCCGGCCAGTCCGCCGGAAGCTTGCGCGCGGATGAGAAAGAGACCGCTCCGGGGAACGCGCGGTGACCAGTGGATCGTGGAATCTCCCCCCTCGACGTGCTCGCGCTTCCACGACACCAAGCGTCCCGTCACGTCATGAAGACGAAGATCCACCTCGCTCGCGGTGGGAAGCCGCAGTCGAACGGTGAATCCGTCGTCCACGCGCGCCGGGTTCGGTTGCGGCGAGCCCAGGAGGATGGGGGCGACCCCGGACGCCGGCGAGACGATGCTCGAGGTAGCCGGAGTGTCCACCCCGAGCGCTGCTACCGCGAGCTGTTGCATAGAGCCTCTCCAGCTCCAGGCAATTCCATCCGGGGAGCCGGCCACTTCTCCGGTCGTGAGCGACGCCAGCAAACTGGAGCCATCGCGAGTCAAGGAGCTCGCTCCGAGCTGAGACAGCGTTCCGATCTCGGTCCAGCTCGCGCCACCATCGACGCTCCGGTGGATCTCCCCCGTAGCGGCGAGCGCGTACAACGCATCGTCCAGCGCTT
Organism: uncultured bacterium; assembly: GCA_946886185.1. Next base: position 1,951 of record CAMPIC010000079.1, on the reverse strand, counting down.
GGAGCGAGACGAGGTTCGAAGCAGGGATGGCTCCTCGCGACATCCAATCCTCGCCGCTGGTTGAAGACGCGAATACATCCCCCGTGCGCGTCATCAGGAGGAGATCCTGATCGGACGTGGTACGGGCCAGACTCACGCAATCCGAGCTGGGGAGACTCGCTGCGAGCGTGAACTCCACCCCATGATCGGTGGAGCGGTACACCTCACCGCTCCGTGTGAGGAGCCAGACCGAGAGATCGGTACGAATCTTGAGATCGACGACGTCGCTCGCGGGAATCGATCCGATGATCTCCCACGAAAGCCCCGCGTCCGAAGAGCGATAGAGAGCGCCCGAGCGCACGGCGAGGAAGAGATCCGCGCTGCTCCCACCTGCTCCGATCGCGACGGCATCCCGCACCGGCAGCTCAGAGCGGATCGCCCAGCTCGAACCTTGATCGACGGAGACGAACAACTCGCCCGTGTCCACCAATCCAAACAGGGTTGCACTCACTGCCGGCTGGCCGATCAGCGCCAACCCCGCGCCTACCATCAGGACCATGAAGACCGAGATTCGGAACCTCATCGCGCATCCAAAACGGCGAGATTCGAGGGACCTCATCGAGCCACCAAGGTGCCGAGTGACGATTTGGGACCTGATTGCGCCATCGTGGTCGCGAGTGACGATTCGGAACCTCATCGCGCCACCACGATCTTGAGGTGTTCCTCGTGCCCGTGGCTGCGGGCGCGCAGGAAGTAGACGCCGCTCTTCACTTGCCGGCCGTGTTCGTCGCGGCCGTCCCAGACCGCGGTGTGATATCCCGCCTCCAGAGGAGCGCGGACGAGGCTGCAAAGCTTCCGGCCGGCGATGTCGAACAGATCGACGGTGGCTTCCGCGGCTCCGCCTCCCAATCCTCCCGCGGTCGCGAAGCTCACGGTGAGCTCGCCGGCGCGATACGGCAACGGCCCGGCCGCGAGCGGGACGGCTGCGGTCAGGCTCAACTGCCCTACGCTCAGCTCCTGCCCCAACCCATTCACCGCGACGAGGCGATAGCGGCTTCCCATCGTTCCCCCGACATCGACGAAACGATTGTCCCGCAGGATCTCCGGACCGACGCGGTGCTCGACTCCATCCCCACCCGCGCGATAGAGCACATAGCCGGTGAGGCCCTCCGGCCCGATGCCAGGCTCCGTGTTCCAGGACAGCTCGGCGCCGTCTTCCACCAACGATCCCGCGAAGTCCAGCAGTGCGACGCTGCTCTGAATCGTGAAGAGCGAATCGGAGCGGTCATCGCCTGCGATGGCGGGATCGCGAGGAGACACTTTCACACGCGCGAACCGAGTAGGAAGGTGAGGAACCTGGACCGTGGCCGCGTTCATCGCGGCGCCCCCCACATCACTCGCGAGCGGATGCCAGGATGCGCCCGCATCCGCGGAGATCCAGAGATCGGCTCGCTCCGCGCCCATCCAGGAAACGGTTGCGGTCGCGCCGACGTTCCACTCCTCGCCGTCGTTCGGGGAGAGCAAGACAAAGCGTCTGCAGTCGTACAGGTTCGCGACCCCGGGCCCGTTTCCGTAAGCCCCTACCAGCAGGTCTGCGAAGCCATCGCCGTTTCGGTCGCCCGCTCCGCACACTGCGTGACCGAGGCCTTCGCGCGACACGCTGCCGGTGAGCACGAGGTCGGGCGTAGCATCCGCCGCGGTCCCGCCCAGGAATACATAGGCTCGCCCGGTGGCGGCGCCTCCTTCGTTATTACCCTCCGCGCCCACGATCACGTCGGCGAAGCCGTCGGCATTGACGTCACCCGCGGCAGCAACGGCTCCTCCGAGGAGATCTCCGGCGTTTTCCCCCAGCGCGATCAGGTCGGGCGAGCTATCGAGCGTCGAACCTCCGTGGTAGACATAGACCGCTCCGGCGTTCGCGCCGATCTTCGTTCCGCCGGCACCGATCTCAGAAGCACCGACGAAGAAGTCC
>CAMPIC010000078.1 GCA_946886185.1 uncultured bacterium | reverse complement strand
GTGACGACGTCGGATGCTTCGATTGGCCGAGTGCCGGAGTGTGATACTTCGGCCGACCGAGTGACGATGCCGGATGCTTCGATTGGCCGAGTGGCGAAGCGCCGGTCTTCCGGTGCGTTCCGCCTGCAAAGCTGATCCGCAATCCGAGCCGCCCGCCACGTCGCGCGGCTCTCCAATCCCAACCTATCGAGCGCGTCGCGGGAGAAATGTTCGCGCTCCGCTTCACGGAACAGATCGGATAGCAGCAGCAGATCCGAATCCGCGCTCTCGACCGCCCGCGTGCGATCGGCGAACGCCCCCGCGGCTCGTCGCAAGTCCCCGCTTTCGGCGATCGCGACCGCGAGGGCGGCTTCCCGCGGCACACCCATCTCCCGACCCGCGTCGAGCACGCGCGCCAGCCGCGGCACCACCGGGTAGCGCAGGAGCCGGCGACCCAAATCGGTCACCCGCTCAGTCTCTTCCTCCAACGCACCCAGCCGGCTCAGCAAGGCACGGGCGCGCTGGAGCGCTTCGGGACGAGGAGGCGTGAGCCAGGCGAACGAGTCGAGCCTCCGATCTCCCCACGCTTTCACTGCGAGCACGGCTCCGGAGAGATCGACCCGCTCGATCTCCGGCTCGATCGACGGAGCAAACGATTCGAACTCTCTCTCGCGATAAAGACGGATGCAGCGCCCCGGACCGAGACGCCCCGCCCGGCCGGCGCGTTGGATCGCGGAGGCGCGCGACACCCGTTCGGTGACGAGCCGGTCGATTCCGCTCCAGACGTCGAAGCGGGCGACGCGCACGCGTCCGCTGTCGATCACCGCGTGGACGCCATCCACCGTCACCGACGCCTCCGCGACGTTCGTCGAAACGATCACGCGCGGCCGCGACGAAGGGCGAATGGCTCGCTCCTGTTCCTCCGGAGTGAGATCGCCGTGCAACGGATGAAGATCGAATCCAGCTTTGCGCGCCACCGGCTCCAGCGCGCGCAGACACCGGCGGATCTCCGCCGCTCCCGGCACGAACACCAGAATCGATCCTCGGAACCCATCATCGAGGAGATGTTCGGTCGCGAGCCGCACCGACTCTTCCATCGGTGGAGGTTTCGGATCCTCCATGTAATCGATCTCGATCGGATGTTGGCGGCCCGGGACCTCGACCATCGGAACCGGATCCAGATACGAAGAGAGCGGCCCCGTATCGAGAGTCGCCGACATGACCACGATCCGCAGCTCGGGGCGGATCGTCAGCTGCACCTCACGCAGCAACGCCAGGCACAGATCCGCTTCCAGGCTCCGTTCGTGGAACTCGTCCAGGACGACCGCTCCGACGAAGGGCAGCTCGGGATCGTCGAGGAGCCAGCGCAACAGCACGCCCTCGGTCACGAAGAGCAGGCGCGTGTCCCTCGACCGGCGCCGTTCGAAGCGGACTTGGTAGCCCACTTCCTGCCCGACCTCGCATCCTTGCTCCATCGCGACGCGCCGGGCTGCCAGCCGCGCGGCGATCCGGCGCGGCTCGAGCACCACCACGAGCTGCTCCGGCGGCACGATCGAGGCTCGACCCGCCAGCAGGGGCGGAACCCGCGTGGTTTTTCCAGCCCCCGGTTCGGCGCGAACCAGAAGGCGGCTTCCTTGGTTCAGGATCTGTTCGATTTCCGGTAGCGCGGAGTCGATGGGAAGCGGAGCGCGTGGCATCCGAGCAAGATGGCACGCCCCGCCGCATCCGGCAATGGTTCGGGATGGGCGAGATCGTCGCTGATCCAGGAACTGCCCGCGATCGGGGAGCGTCTCGGCGAATTGCCATTGCGTGCGGGTCTGACGATCGATCTGTGATCCGGACTATGCCGTCAACCCGGCAACCGGCTGGCGATGCCTACGCTGGACGGCGTGGACGCTGCCGGCCGGTTCCCTTGACCCTGCGAGCGGCCGCCACCTAGAATCGCGGGCTCGGACGGCAGCGGGAACCGAACGCTTTCTCAACGGGTTGCCCGACTCGAGCCATCCAGACAAAGGAGCCTGTTCACTCATGATCGATCTTCTCAAGGGGTCCCTCGAACGAGGCCTCGCCAAGGTCTTCGGGACCAAATCGGAGCGCGACGCCAAGCGCCTCCGCCCCATCGCTCTCGAGATCTTCGAACAGGCGGACCAGTATCAGTCGCTCTCCGACGACGAGCTACGCGCGAAGACCGACGAGTTCCGCGACCTTCTCGCGAGCGGCAAGACCGAGGACGACATCCTCGTGGAAGCGTTCGCGGTCGTGAAGGAAGCGTGCCGCCGCAACCGCGGTCGCACCTGGAACGTGGTCGGCCATCCTCTCAGCTGGGACATGGATCCATTTCTGGTGCAGGTGATGGGCGGGCTCGCGCTGCACGAAGGGAAGATCGCGGAAATGGCGACCGGCGAGGGCAAGACTCTGGTCGCGCTCTTTCCGCTCTACCTGAATGCGCTCTCCGGCAAGGGAGCGCATCTCGTCACCGTGAACGATTATCTTGCGCGCCGCGACAGCGAGTGGGTGGGAGAGATCCTGCGCTGGCTCGGCCTGACCGTCGGATGCATCCAGCACGGGATGACGACCGAACAGCGCCGCGACGCCTATGGCGCGGACGTGACCTACGGGACGAACAACGAGTTCGGATTCGATTATCTGCGCGACAACATGGTGCAGCGCCTCGAGGATAAGGTCCAACGCCCGCACAACTTCGCGATCGTGGACGAGGTCGACTCCGTCCTGATCGACGAAGCCCGGACCCCGCTCATCATTTCGGGTCCCGTCGCGCACGCCAAGCAGTACTACGAGCAGCTCCGCGGTCCGGTGGAGAACCTGATTCGCCAGCAGGGAATCCTCATCAGCCGGTTCCTCGATGAAGCGGAAGAGGGACTCAAGTCCTCCGACAAGAACACGCAGTACGAGGCGGTGGTGCGCCTGCTCCAGGTGCAGCGCGGCGCACCCCGCAACAAGCGCTTCATCAAGGTGGTGAGCGACGACGAGACCCTGAAGAAGCGGATGCTCTCGGTCGAGTCGGATTTCATGCGCGAAAAGCGCGCGCACGTCCTGGACGAGGATCTTCTTTTCTCGATCGACGAAAAGGGGCATTCGGTCGCGATTTCCGATCGGGGGCGCGAGATCCTCGCCCCCAACGATCCGCAGACCTTCGTCCTTCCTGACCTCGCGGAATCGATCGGCCAGCTCGATGCCGACCGGACTCTTTCCAAGGAGGAACGGCTCGCGCGGAAGGAAACGCTGCACCGCGCCTACGCCGAGAAGTCGGAAATCCTCGGAAACGTCCACCAGCTCCTCAAAGCATATGCCTTGTACGAGCGCGACAAGGAATATGTCGTGCAGGAAGGCAAGGTGATGATCGTCGACGAGTTCACCGGACGGCTCATGCCGGGACGGCGTTTCTCCGACGGTCTCCACCAGGCGCTCGAAGCGAAGGAGAAGGTGCGGATCGGCGAGGAGAACCAGACTCTCGCCACCATCACCATCCAGAACTACTTCCGCATGTACAAGAAACTCGCGGGCATGACCGGTACCGCCGAGACCGAGGCGGGCGAATTCTGGACCATCTACAAGCTCGACGTGGTGGTCATTCCCACCAACATCCCGGTGGCGCGGATGGATCACGAAGACGTGGTCTATCGAACCAAGCGGGAAAAGTACAACGCGATCCTCGACGAGATCCAGGAGATGCACGAGCAGGGCCGCCCCGTCCTCGTGGGGACGATCTCCGTCGAGGTGTCGGAAACCCTCTCGCGCATGCTCAAGCGGCGCGGCATCAATCACAACGTCCTCAATGCGAAGTATCACCAGCAGGAGGCGGAGATCGTCTCCAACGCCGGTCAGCGCGGCGCGGTCACCATCGCCACCAACATGGCGGGACGAGGCACCGACATCAAGCTGGGGGCGGGCGTGATTTCGGGAGACACCGGCCGGCGCGACGACGGGCGTCTCGACAAGAGCGCGCTCTCCGGGGGATTGCACATCGTCGGCACGGAGCGGCACGAGAGCCGCAGAATCGATCGCCAGCTCCGAGGCCGGGCCGGTCGCCAGGGAGATCCCGGATCGAGCCGCTTCTTCCTCTCGCTCGAAGACGACCTGATGCGCCTCTTCGCGCCCGAGCGGATCGCCTCGATGATGGACAAGCTGGGCGCGCAGGAAGGGGAGGTCATCACCCACCGCTTCCTCACGCGCGCCATCGAGCAGGCCCAGAAGCGCGTCGAAGGCCACAACTTCGCCATCAGAAAGCATCTGCTCGAATACGACGATGTCATGAACCAGCAGCGCGACGTGATTTACACGCTGCGCAACGCCGCGCTGGAGAAGGCGGACCTGCGCGATCGGGTCTCCGAGATGATGACCGAGCAGGTGCAGGCGATCATCGACAAGCACATCAGCCCGAGCGCGCATTCCGACCATTGGGATCTCACTGGGCTGAGCGACGAAATGCAGATGCTGCTCCTCGCTCCCGCCGATCTCACGGGAGAGCGGTTCCCCTATGAACAGCTCCAGGAGCGCTGCCAGACGGCGGCTCGAAAGGCCTATGCGGAGCGCGAAGCGCTTTTCGGTTCGGAACAGATGCGCGAGATCGAACGATGGATCCTGCTCCGCGTGATCGATGAGAAGTGGCGCGACCATCTCTACGAGATCGATCAGCTCCGGGCCGGGATCGGGCTGCGCGCGTATGGTCAAAAGGATCCGCTCCTCGAGTACAAACGGGAAGCATTCGACATGTTCGAAGAGCTCATGGTCAACATCGACGCCGACACCGTCCGCTATCTCTTCCGCGTGATGCCGGCGCGCCCGGCGCAAGCGCCACCTCCTCCGCCTGCGCAGCGGCCAGGCGAGCCGGTCGCCGGCGCGTCCGAAAACGGAAGCGAGGCGACCGGGGCGCCCGCTCGACCGCGGGATCCGGGGACGCCCCGGCGCGCCCCCGAGCCAGCCGAAACCGTGGTGGTAGGAGCAGGCGGCCTCGCGGCCCGTCCCGTGGGCGCGATGCAGGAAAGCAAGGCGGGCGCTGGTCTGGTCGGTGGTCCGCGTCCCAGCGCGGCCGCTCCGGAACCGACTCCGCACACCTTCGTGCGGGAGCAGCCCAAGGTGGGGCGCAACGATCCATGCCCGTGCGGCAGCGGTAAGAAGTACAAGAAGTGTCATGGAGCGAGCGCGTGAGCTCTCCCCGGGAGCGCGTGTCCGCACCTGCTCCGGCGTCGGAAGCGGCCGCTTCCTGGGATCGGGGACTCGGCGCGGCCTTCGACAACTGGCGACGACAGATCGCCTCGGTGGAAGGCAAATCGCCCCACACCGTCTCCGCCTACGAGCGCGACGTGCGCGCTGCATTGGATCGGCTCGCGTGCACCTCGCCCCATCCGTTACGGCCGGCCGATCTCGACCCTCCGCGCGCTCGCGCCTATCTCGCCTGGCTGGGTGCCACCCGCGTCGCTCCGCGCTCGGTGCAGCGCAAGCTGGCGGCGCTGCGGAGCTTTTGCCGTTATCTCAAGGCGCGCGGCTGGATACCTGAAGATCCCACCGCGGCGCTCAAGGCTCCGCGTCTCGGGCGCCGCCTTCCGCGATTCGTTCCGGAAGAAGAGCTGCAGGCGCTCCTCGATGGAGATTGGAGCGCGCAGCGCAACGGCCTGCGCGATCGCGCCATTCTCGAGCTGTTCTACGCCACGGGGATGCGTCTGTCCGAGCTGGTCGGCCTCCAGCGCGAAGATCTCGATCTGCGCCGGCAGACGGTGCGCGTGCTCGGCAAGGGGCGCAAGGAACGGATCGTGGTCTTCGGAGAGAAAGCGCGCCAGGCGATCGAGCAGTATCGGGAGCAGCTGCGCGCACAGCACGGTCGCGCGAGCGGGCCCCTCTTTCCAGGTCGCTCCGGCACGATCAGTCCCCGCACGGTGCAGCGCATCGTGGGACGGCATCTCGGGCGGCTCGCGCGCGCCGGCGGGCGGAATCCGCATGTTCTTCGGCATTCGTTCGCGACGCACCTGCTCGATCGCGGCGCCGATATCCGCGCGATCCAGGAGCTCCTCGGGCACGCCAGCCTCGGCACCACGCAGATCTACACGCACGTCTCCGTCGAGACGTTGCGCCGCGCATTCGATCAGGCGCATCCGCGCGCGCGTTGAAGAGAGCGAGGAAGCAAATGGAAATCATCCGCGCCACCACCATCCTCGGACTGGTGCGAGACGGGCGGGCCGCGCTGGGCGGCGATGGGCAGGTCACCGCTGGCTCCACCATCCTCAAGGCGAACGCGAGCAAGATTCGCCGGCTCGCCAACGGAACCGTTCTGGCCGGTTTTGCCGGCTCCGCGGCCGATGGGCTGCAGCTCTACGAACGATTCGACGAGATGCTGGAAGGAGCGGGGGGAAACCTGCGCCGAGCCGCGGTGACCCTCGCGAAACAGTGGCGGTCGGATCGCGTCCTGCGGAGATTGGAAGCGCAGCTCGCCGCGGTCAACCGCGAGACCGCGCTGCTGGTGAGCGGGGGCGGCGAGGTGATCGAGCCGGACGACGGGATCGTCGCGATCGGCTCGGGAGGACCGTACGCGCTCGCGGCGTGTCGCGCGCTCCTCGAAAACTCCGAGCTGACAGAAAAAGCAATGGTCGAGAAGAGCCTTCGCATCGCGGCGGACATTTGCGTCTACACCGGGGGCAAGATCGCGGTCCTGACTTTGGAATCGGATGCGCCCAGAGTAGGCTAGCGGAGCGAAATGGACCCTCCGCGCGCGCCGCGGGTAAAGGGTGCGATGAGCTTCGCAATCGAACGACACACCACCGGTCAGGACGGAACGCGCATGACTTCCTCGGTTCCTTTCGAGCAGTGGACTCCGCGTCAAATCGTGGCGGAGCTCGACCAGTACGTGATCGGCCAGCGCGCGGCCAAGCGGAGCGTGGCGATCGCGCTTCGCAACCGCCATCGCCGCCAGCAGGTTCCCGCCGAACTGCGCGAGGAGATCCTTCCCAACAACATCCTCATGATCGGACCGACGGGAGTGGGCAAGACCGAGATTGCCCGCCGCCTCGCCCGCCTGTCCGGCGCGCCCTTCATCAAGGTGGAAGCGACCAAGTTCACCGAAGTGGGCTACGTGGGGCGCGATGTGGAGTCGATCATCCGCGATCTGACCGAGATCGCCGTCTCCATGGTGCGCCAGGAGTTGAGCGAGAAGGTGGTGGGGCGCGCGGAAAAGCAGGTCGAAGAGCGCCTCCTCAACCTCCTTCACCCGCGGCGGCGCCGAGCCAGCTCCAATGGAGAAGAAATCGGCTCGGATGATTGGCAGATGTTGCGTGCCAAGCTTCGGAGCGATCTGCGCGCCGGTCTCCTCGATCAGCGGATGGTGGAGATCGATCTCACGGAACAACACTCCGCCAATTTCGAGCTTCTGTCGCAGCTCGGGATCGACGCGCCCGATCTTCCGTTCGCCGAAGCTCTCGAGGGAATCCTCCCCAAGCGGAAGAAGCGGCGGCGCGTGACCACCGCGGAAGCGCGCAGGCTCCTCGTGCAGGAAGAAACGCGGCGCATCATCGACATGGATGAGGTCATCGAGCAGTCGATCGCGCGCGTCCAGAGCTCGGGGATCGTGTTCCTCGACGAGATCGACAAGGTCTGCTCCTCGGGCGGCGGCAAGGGAGGGCCGGAGGTTTCGCGCGAAGGAGTGCAGCGCGATCTGCTTCCGATCGTGGAAGGCTGCTCGGTCACGACCAAGTACGGGGTGGTCCGCACCGACCACATCCTGTTCATCGCGGCCGGCGCGTTCCACGTCAATCGGCCTTCCGACCTTTTGCCGGAGCTGCAGGGACGGCTTCCGATTCGCGTGGAGCTGGAAGAGCTCTCCGCCGCCGACTTCCTGCGGATCCTGACCGAGCCGCGCAATTCGCTGGTCCGGCAGTATCAGGCTCTGCTGCGCGCCGAGGACGTGGATCTGCGCTTCTCGCAAGATGCGCTCGAGGAGGTGGCCGCGGTCGCGTATCGCGTCAACCAGACCACCGAGAACATCGGAGCCCGCCGACTCCAGACCATCCTGAATACGCTGCTCGAGGACGTGCTTTTCGACGTTCCCGATCGCGCCGGCCGGGAAGTGCTGGTCGACCGCGAGCGCGTGGTGACGCGCCTCTCCGGCATCGTCCAGGACAAGGATCTGAGCAGCTACATCCTCTGAGCTGCCGCGAACATCGTTTGACTGGCGGGACCGCGGCGATATACTCATCGCCAGTTTGCCCGGAATCCGAATTCCTCCAGGAGCAGTCAGCAAGAAGGGGAGCCGATGCCGAAGCGCGACTTTCTGAACTTCGCCAATCATGACCGTGCCGAGTTCGATCAGATGCTCTCGTTGGCCCGCTCGCTCAAAGCCTCGCTCCGCGAAGGCAAGCCGACGCCGCGGCTCCAGGGAAAGACGCTCGCCATGGTGTTCCACAAGCCGAGCTTGCGTACGCGCGTCTCCTTCGAAGTCGGAATGTTCCAGCTGGGAGGCCAGGCGATCTACATCACCGATCAGGAAATCGGCCTCGGCAAACGCGAGTCGATCCACGACGTGGGGAACGTCCTCGCCCGGTTCGTGGATGGGATCATGATCCGCACCTTCGATGAAGCCAACGCGGTCCGGCTGGCGGAAGCGGCCGACGTTCCGGTGATCAACGGTCTGACCGATCAGACGCATCCGTGCCAGGTGTTCTGCGATCTTCTCACCATCGTCGAGAACGGTTTTCGTCTCGATGACATCAAAGTCGCGTACCTGGGCGACGGCAACAACATGGTCCACTCCTGGATCGAGGCGACTCGCCTGTACGGCTTCGACTTCTGGTTCGCCGGTCCGGAGGGATACGATCCTCAGCCCGCCTACGTGCAGGCCAGGGGCTCCGGCAAGGTGACCCTGACCCGCTCCGCCGAAGACGCGGTGCGCGGCGCTCACGTCATCTATACCGACACCTGGACGAGCATGGGTCAGGAAGCCGAAGCGGAAAAACGCCGCCGCGTCTTTCCTCCCTATCAGCTCAATTCCAAGCTCCTCGCGCTGGCCGACCCCAAGGCGATCGTGATGCACTGCCTCCCCGCGCACCGCGGCGAGGAGATCACTGACGAAGTGATGGATGGACCACAGTCGGTCGTTTTCGACCAGGCCGAGAACCGGCTCCATGGTCAGAAGGCGATCCTCGTGCACTGTCTGGCCGGCCAGTAGCTGGCGGGGAGGATC
>CAMPIC010000077.1 GCA_946886185.1 uncultured bacterium | reverse complement strand
TTCGAAGGTGAGGTGAGCAAGATCGTCGCGGTCTATACGAACGATCCGGGCGAACCGAGAATCGACCTGGTGCTGCACGCGAACGTCATCCCACTGATCTTCGTGGAGAACGACTGGGTCGATTTCGGCCAGGTCCCGCGCGGTTCGCGGCACGCCGCGGGGATCCTGATTTCCGCCGAGCAGGGAACGGATTTCAAGATCGACCGCGTCAAGGGAGGCGAGAGTCTCGTCGACTGGAAAATCGTTCCCGCTTCCACCGTCGACAAAATCGGCTACCGGGTCGAGGCGGTCCTCCATCCCGACGTGCCGCTCGGTCCGTTTCAAATCGGAAACGTGGAGATTTTCGTCAAGCATCCCAACAGGCAGCGCGTCCTGGTCGGATTGCGAGGCAACGTCTACAGCTACTTCCGCTACGACACCAAGGCGGTCGAGTTCAGCACCATCAAGATGGGCAAGACGATCCAGCGCACCTTCGAGATCAAGGGCGATGGAAAGAAGACGTACCAGATCACCGACGTGATCCTGGATGCTCCCTATCTCAGCGGAAAGGTCGTCCCGACCGATGCGGGATACGAGCTGCAGCTCACTCTGAACACGGAAGCGGCACAATTCACGGGCGCCCGCTTCCCGTTCCAGGAAACCGCGCGTCTGCTCACCACCGATCCGAATCAGAGAGAGATCGCGATCGAGATCAAAGGCGTGATCCGAAGCTGAGCGGCTTCGGTCACTCTCTCCAAAATCCCTCGACCTTGACCGGCCTTCCGGTGACATCGGCTCGGGCGAGCTCGCGTCCCGTTCGATCGATCACCGCGATCCGCGACTGCTCCCGATAGACCAGCCAGAGCAGGCCGCGCCGCGGATCCAGAGTCACGGAGTCGACCGCGCCCACGGCGAGAAATTCGCTCTCGTGGCCTTCCGGGTCGAGGTGGATCAATCCCCCGCGGCAGGAATCGGCGATCCAGAATCCTCCTTCTCCGTCGAGGCATCCATCCTTCGGATCATTCATGACGGCATCGCTCCAGACCACGCGATCGTCCGCGAGGATCCGCGCCGCCGATCGCCTCTGCCGATCGATCACCCACACCCATCCCTCGGGATCGGGAGAGATCGCCACCGGCCACTCGAACTCCTGCCAACGCGTCTCGACCTGATCGCGCACGATCCGCGTGACCCCGGAGAAGCGCGCCGCCAACCAGATCCCTCCTTCCGGGAAGAAGCCGGGCGAAAGATCCTCCACCAACCCCGCGTTCTCGAAGCGGAACCGCGTGGTGCCGGCGCGATCGAAACGGACGACCTGCTGTTGGTCGAATGACCCGATCCAGATCTCCGCCGAGAGAGGATCGATCGCGATCGTGTTGGAGCCGCTGTAATCCCACGCAGTGCGAATTTCGCCGTCGCGCGAAAAGCGCAGGATCTGGCCGTTCGCATAGTCGGCTGCCCAGACCTCTCCATTGGAATCGATCTGGAGGTCGAGCAGATCCCTCCCCGTCTCGACGCGGAAACGCAGGTCGCGCCCATCCGGAGTGAGACGGAGCAGGCCGCCACCGGTGGCATCGCCGATCCACGGCTCGCTCGCGCCGGGAGTCGCGAGGTCCGGTTCGGTCTCGATCCACTCCTGCCCCGGGGCGAGCACCTGAAGAGAGTAGGAATAGGTCGAGTCGTTCGGCACCGGCTGGTCGAGGAACACTCCCGCGCCCGCGCCCGTCTGCTCGACCAGGACTTCCATCTCATCGGGCGCACCACCCGAACCGCGCGTCAACCGCACCGCCTCCGCGTCTTCGAGCCGCCCTGGATCCCAGCGCAGCTCCACTTGATTGTCGAGCGCGAACGCGCGCAACAGATCCGGTGTTCCATCTGTTTCCGGATTGTCCGGATCGAACGGATTGCTCGGATCCCGCGAGCTACAGCCGCCACCAATCAAGAGGAGGATCGCGATCGCGGCGCGCGCAGCGATCAACCCGTGGGAAAGCAAACACCGCCGGGCGCGGAGCGGGGAACAATTTGAGACCGATGCTGGCATCTTACGGTTCGTTCCCCCGGAGAATCTGGTCGATCGAGACCCCGATCCTCCCTTCCGGCGGGTGATCTCCCTGGCGCTCCTCGAGTCCGGCACGCAGCCAGGTCCAAGCGGAGGCGGCCAGCAGCACCTCTGCCGCGATCCAGAATCCGACCGCGTATTCGTCGTATTGATTGGCGCGATCGAGGTGCTTGCGCATTTCCCCGCGGTCGATGGTGTGGAGGTAGTCGTCATAGGAGCGATCGGCCGTTTGACGCGCCCACACTCCCGCGACGCCCGCGAGCACCGCGCCGATCGGGAGCAAGGTCGCGCTCCGGGCAAACCAACTCGGCCTCCCGGGCGTTTCCTTGTGCGAGCTCCCGAATCCTTGAATCGAAAGCGAGATGCGCAACGTCGAGTCGGGACGCCCGCCCGGATCGTAGGTGAACGTCTGCGTCTCCAGACCCTGGCCGCGAATCGCGAGCTCCACCTGCCGATTCGAGGGCACCAGAAGCTGGACCGGCGTGCTTCCCAACAGCGTCCCATTCATCTCGAGCTCGGTGGAAATGGGAGGAGTCTGCACGCGCAGCCGCTGCAGTGGGGGCACGCTCAACGTGCGTGTCTCTCCCTCGATCACCTCCACGTGCGCCGTCCAGGGAAGAACCCAGATTGCCGAGGAGTCCGCCTCTCCGATCGCCACGTCGATCGATCCGGGAGGGAGGTCGTCGTTCGTGACCGGAGCGAACCCGGCGAACTCGCCGTTCACCCAGACGCGCCGCGCGCCATCGGAGGTTTCGACACGCAGGCGCGCCGCCTCGCTCCAGCTCGGCGAGACCAGGAGCAGCGCGCCCAACGCCGCGCCGATCGTCCGCGCGGTTTCACGAGCCGTGGTGATAGACATACAGCTCTCCGTTGTGGGTCGCGAGCACGAGGTACCGATCGGTGACGAGCGGCGCGACTTTGAAGCGCGCATCGAGATGGAGCGACCAGGCCAGCTCGCCGCGATCGGAGCGCAGCGCCAACAGCTCTCCGCCCGAGGTTCCGAGCAGGATCACCGGGCCCGCGGGAACGGGAAGGCATTCGAGCGCATGCCCGCTCGCGTAGCTCCACCCGTCTCCGGAAGCATCGCGCGCTTCGATGATGCCGGAAGTCGCCGCGGTCACGATCCGACCTTCCGAAGCGACCGGCGCGTGCAGTTGATGGTCCACGCGCTGCCCCGTGCCCAGAATCCGCCCATCGCGCGGATCGATGCGCCAGAGCGTCCCGGTGGTGTTCACGACGTGGAGATCGTCGTCGAGGAGGGCGGGGGGCGCGGAGAACAACCCCGCGAGATGGCACGACCAGAGCCGGTCACCCGAGCTCGCGCGGTAGGCATGCAAGGAATCGGAACGCTCCAGGACGAAAAGAGTCTCACCGTCATGGACGAAGCCTGGAGAGCCCCACCCGTTGCCGTCCGCGTACCAGAGCTCCTTGCCATCCTCGGCGGAGAGGCACAGCAGCCTTCCCTCCTGCCCGAGCAGCCAGATGCGATCCTTGCGGCCGGACACGTGGACGGGGCGGGTCCGCCAAGGGAGCTCCCACAGATCATCTCCATCGTCTCCGTCGAGGCAGTGGAGATGGCCTCCGTCGGAACGTCCGTGATACAGGACGACGCGCTGTTTCCCGTCGCTCCTGCTGAAGATGGTCGGAGCAACGGAGATGTCTTCTTTGAAGCGACGCCGCCAATTCCGTTTTCCGGAGACCAGATCGAGGCTCACCAGCCGGCGGTCGGTCGTGGTGACGAGCAGATCGTCCCCATGAAGCTGCACCGGATGCACGATGCTCCGCCCCACGTCCTCTTCCCATTGCGCGGTCAGCGGCCCCGTCCACGCGCCTTCCGGAACTTCTTGTGCCACGACTAGGGCGTTCCCGTTGACGGCGAGGGAGAACCCGATGAGGATTCCCATCGAGCGCACCGCGAATTGTCTCGCCGACCGCACCGCATGCGCGGCGGACTGCCTAGTCGAGCACGCCGCCCGCGTGGCGGATTGACTCGAGCCCTGCGTCGCACGCGTCGCGGGCTGACTTGCCTGCCGCCGCCCGCGCATCAGTGCTCGTTCGATCATCGGTAGTGCGCGCATCAATAGTCCCACCCGATGAAGAAGCGCGTGTGGGTGTCGGAGCCGAGCGTCTCGAAATCGGTTTGCCGCCCGATGTCGAGGCGGAGCACCAGGTAGCCGCCGAATCCCATGCGCATCCCGACGCCGTACGCTCCGTACCATGGAGGAGGCCAACCCTCGTCCCACGCGGAGCCCGCATCGACGAAGACCGCGCCTTCCACTCCCGGCAGCTCCAGATTGCCCATCGGCAGCCCGAAGATCAGTCCGCGGATGAGCGGGAAGCGCACTTCCTGATTCAGCATGAGCGTGCGCTTGCCGGAGATCTGACGGCGGTCGTAGGTGCGCATCCCCGTGGAGCCGCCGATCCAGAAGAACTCCGGATTGGCGCCTTCGCTCCATCGTCCTTGCGCCCGCACCGCGTACGCGGAGTACTGCCCGATGCGGAAGTACCGCCGATAATCCCCGATGAGGACGGTGTTCTCTTCCTTCCCCTCTCCCAAATTCATGGTCAATCCCGCGGTGAGATTGAATCGGCTCCCGTCGATCGGGCCTGTCGGCAGCCAGAGCGTGTTGTCGCGCACGTAGGAGACGAAGTGCGTCCCGATCGTGCCTTCGCGTTCGAACGCGATGGAGGGCCGGTCGGTTTCGGCATACGCGACCGAGAAGCTCGTCTCGATCCGATGGAACTTGGAAAGCGGATAGCTCAGGAGCACCGATGCGCCCGAGCGTTGCTCGAAATAAGGAAACGCCAGATTGTCGAAGTAGTCGCCGGAATAGTGGAACGCGGACAGCCCATAGTTGAGCCGCCGCGTCAGGTTCACGTAGGTCGCGCCGAAGGAGAAATTGCGGATGAAGTTGTCGGTGGAAAAGGTGGAGTTGGCCAGATTGAAGAACAGCAAATGGTTCCCCATCAGATCGGAGAGGACCGCCTGCACCCCTTCCCCCGTCTGCAGCGACGGATCCACCAGCACTCCGCCTTGCGCGACATCGAGCGCGAAACGCGTGCGATAGCTCTCGCGCCTCGAGGCGACTTGCGGGAGGTTGCTTTCCCAATGCCAGGGCGCCTCCCCTCCTCCCGGCTCGAGCGCAATTTCCGGACCCGAGCTGTCGGGAACGGAAAACCCGTGCACCTGGAAGGTCCCCTTGTGGAAGACGGTCGCGAGGAAACTGTCGGTGCCGGGAATCGGCCGGGGATCGAAGACTGCATCGAGCGACTGGGTGATGCGCCGGCCGTTCCCCTGCTCGTCGATCCAGTAGACCGCGGAGAAGCGATCGCGGTCGCTCGTGAAGTAAATCCCTCCGGTCCTCTCATCCCAGACCGGCGAGGAGTCGGTCCAGAGCCCGCGCGTCAGATAGCGAATCTGGCCGGTCGCGAGATCGAGCAGGAAGAGATTGCGATAGCCCTGATCGCCGCCCGGGCAGCGATCGCTGCTGAAGACGACCGCCTCCCCCCAAGGGCAGAAAGAAGGATCGACGTCCTCGAAGCGATCGTGGGTGATACGCGTGAGCGCATCCGCCTCGATGTCGTAGAGATAGAGATCTCGTCCCGTGCCCAGCTCGGCGACGCGAGACCGACGAGATCGTCGAATCCATAGCGCGCGATCTCGTTCCCCTTCACCACGTCGAACAGCACGATCTCGTCCTTGTCCTGATGCTTGGAGACGAAGAGGAGCACCCCTTGCGAAGACACGTCGAGCCGGCTGCGGAACAAATGGAGCGATTCGAACTCGGAGCTGCGCTCTCCCTTGACCAGGGTGCGCAGATCTCCTTCTTTCCCCTCGCGCGAAGCGGTGTAGATGTTGGTGAATCCGTCGCGCGGGGACACGAACGCGAACCGCTTCTCCCCCAGGAGGCTGTCGGGGAGCGGAACCGCTTTCATGTTCGCGCCTCCCTTGGCGGTCAAAGGCCGCGAGGAGAAGGAGGCCGGCTCTCCGCTCGCCACCTCCGGGTTGTAGCGCTGTCGGAGTGCGAAGGACCAACGATCCGAGAGCTCTTCCGCCGGGATGCCGAGCACGTCTTCCAGCACCTCGTTGAACTCGCGATACATCCAGAGGCGCCGATAGATCAGATGGATGCGATCCTCGCCGAACTCTTCGCCGATGAAGTCGAGCATCGACTGGCCCAGCTTGTAGGTGATGAAGCTCCCGCCATAGCGCCAGAAGTCGTCCAGCGCGGGCAGGTTGCCGTGATGCACCAGGTCGCGCAGCACCATGTCCGCTTCCGGATCCCGATCCTCCGACCAATGCACCGCAAGCCCTTCCGAAAACCAGAGCGGCGGCGTGAGGAACGGCGTGCGGAAAAACTCCTGGTGCACTTCTGCCAGGAGTGAGAGCTGATACACGTGCACCAGCTCGTGATGGATCGTGGTCCGGAAGTCGGAGAGAGAGCCGTTGAACGGCACGAGCACGCGACCACGGGCGAACTCCGTCAGTCCCGCCACTCCTTCGGGCAGGAAGTACGGCGTGATGTTGTTCTGCTCGAAGTCCTGGAAGCTGGCGTAGATGATGAGCGGAATCCTTCGGCGCACGTCATGCACGAACTTCCCTTGCAGATCTCGATACGAGGCTTCCGCCATCTGCAGCGCGAGCTGCGCCAGCTCTTCCTCTTCGACGTAGTAGTAGAGGTCGAAGTGCTCGCTCTCCAGGACATGCCATTCGAAGTCGGAGTAGTGGACCTTGTTCTTCCCGAACGCCACGTACTGCGCGTTGGCCGGAACGACGGCGCTGCAGACGAGGGCGAGGAGGGCAGCCGAAGCGAGGAGCAGGTTCGAGCCGAGGGGACGGCGTGGAGATCGCCTCTGGGATCGCGTCATTCGTGGGTTGTCCTGCTCCTTCCCCGCTTTTCGGAGGGTAGCACAGCCCCGCACCGCATTTCAGCCGAGCCGAACTCGGATGCGGGACGCGCCTGGTTTTCTTCCTGATATTCGGAAAAGTTGCGCCGGATCGTGAAAGTTCCGTCTTCAGTAGGTCTGCCAGCCGTCGACGAAGTTGTCGCGGCGCGCGGAGAGGAGGCGGATCGTGTCCGGGTCGGTCGGCTCGTCATCGGCCGCGGGCCAAACCGCCCAGATCGACTTCTTCTTCCCGGGCTTTTCGGGATCCGGCCGCGAGACGTATCCGCCGCGAAGCTGGGCGCGCAGGCGGATCCGGAACTCGCCCTTCTGCGCACCCGGTGCGGGGCTGAGGTCCGATCCGAGACTTTCTTCTTCCCGCAAAAACTCGGCATCCGCTCCCGGACTGAGCAAAGTCAGAGGGCGAATGATGCGGGCATCGGCCTTTTCTCGGTCGCTCGCGAAGAGCTGGAACTGATAGTTGGAGAGCTCGAACGGATTGCTCAGGAAGGCGGGCGCGAACACGAGCCGCCGCGGTCCCTTGCCGGCGATTCCGTGATCGCCGTAGACGTCGATCCATCCCTCGCCTCCGTCGTAGACCAGTTCCACGGAGACCGAATCACGCTCGGTGAGAATCTCGAGAGGCACCGGAATGCGATACCACTGCCGGTAGTACTCGTAACCCGCTTCAGGATGGCGCCGCTCGACGAACCCCTTCCAATGCCCTTGCAAGGCATTGCGCACCCTCGCGTAACGCTCCTGCACCGCGTGGATGTTCTCATCGAGGAGGAAGTCGTCCGCCGCGCTCTCCAGTCCGTGGGCGTATGTGTGGACTTCCGTTCCGTTGACGCGCACGGTGAGCCGCGCATCCGAGTCGAGAGCGCCCATCATGTCGATCTGCAGCTCCGCGGCGCGCACCGGCCTCCAGTCCATCTTCGGTGGAAGCGCAATCGTCTGGACGATGCGATCTCCGGGCTTCGACAGGCGCGCCTTCCACACATCGGGATCGAAGTCGACGTGGCGCTCCGCAGAGTAGGTCGCGGCGGGAATTACGAGCAGGATCGCGAGCGCGGCGGCCGTCCGCATGCGCGTCCACCCCCGCGTGCGCAGTAAGAGCCACGCCGGCACACCCCACGCGAGCACGGCGAAAGCGCGGAGGCCTGTTTCGAGCGAGCAGGCCGCGCGAACCGACACGCCCCAGCTCACGAAAACATCCCTTCCCACGAAGACCGAGAGCAGCCCAAACAGAATGGCCCCGGCGAGCGCGACGATCATGATGCGGCTCGCGCTCGGCCCGGAGGTTCTGCCCCATGCGTTCGTTCTAGGTGACGCGCCGCGGCCCGTTTTGCGCGACGCAGCACCTGCTGTCCGCCGGGATACGCCACCGCGGGTTCTGCGCGACGCGGCGTGGGCTGTTCCACCCAACGCGTCTCCGCCCGTTCCGCCCGATACGGCACCGACTGATTCCCGCGCCGCACTACGGCCCGTTCCGTGTGATGCAGCGCGATGCGCGTCATCTCCCACGCGCGCGCCGCGTCTCTTGCCTCCGTCCTGCAGATCCTCGCGGACGCTTTCGATTTCCGCGACACCATTGCCCTCCGCGACACGGCTGGTCGCCGTAACTCCATCCTCCGCGATGCTGCGTTGACGAGCGCGCCGGATCCATTCCATGATCGTGCCCGCGAACGTGACGAGGCCGAAGGTGGCATACGGCATGGCCAGCGCGATGGACGGGATCCCGTAGCGGCTCACCAGATGCGTGACCGCGTGGATCATGCAGAGGTACGCAGCGAGAGCGGCCGGAATCCAGCTCGCGGGACCCTTGCGCAGCGACGCCGCCAATCCGACCAGCGCGAAGAGCATCACCCAGGTCTGCAGGTGCGCCGGAGGAGGGATGCTCCCCCACCACGCGATCACGTCTTCCTTGACCGCGGGATAGATCCAGAACCACCGCACCTTCGCGAGCACGAGCGCGGCCCAGCGAACCGGATCCTTTTGCACGACCAGGCTGAACGCTCTGCGGTAGATCGCCTTCTGCTTCTCTTCTTCCGGAAGGTCCTCGTTCTCGTGAATCGCTTTGAGCAGCTCCGGTCCCGCGACGTCTCCCAGACCCACCGTTTCGAATCCGCGATCCGGCACGTAGTTGCCGCGGAAGATCCAGAGCTCCTGCTCGCCGCTCTCCGAGACCGGATTCTGGGAGAGCCCCGCCAGGTGCAGGAATCCGCTCCAGAGCAGGAGCAGCACGACGATTCCGCCCACCCGCCAAGCCGCGAATCGGATCCATGCGCGCCGGTCGCGCCCCTGCTTCGCCGCCCACAGATCGAGCGCGAGCACCGGCGCGGCCACGAACCGGAAGGTCACCTTGGTGAGCGAAAGCAGTCCCAGCAC
>CAMPIC010000076.1 GCA_946886185.1 uncultured bacterium | reverse complement strand
TCCTGGGGCCACATCAAGTGGAGGCACTCCGGTCCGGCGAGCGGAGGTCAGTAACCGCAGATCGGGAAAAGAGCAGGCGATGCCGGGCGATGTCGACATTACGCGGCTGCTCAACCAGGCGGCTCGAGGGGATGCCGAAGCCGCGCGCGCGGTGTTTCCGGCGATCTACCAGGAGCTCCGGGATCTAGCCTCCGCCAAGCTCTCCCGGATTCCGCCCGGCGGCACGCTGCAAACCACTGCCCTCGTCCATGAAGCGTACCTCCGCGCCGTGGGCCGCAGCCCCGAAGGCTGGGCGGGGATGCGTCATTTCTACTTCGCCGCGGCTCGAGCCATGCGCGACATCCTGGTGGAGGAGGCGCGCCGCCAGTCCAGCCTCAAACGCGGAGGCGACCTGCGGCGCGTGGAGCTCGACGAGGATGCGGTTTGGAGCTACGACATCTCGCAGGACGAGGTCCTCTCGCTCGAAAGTGCGCTCGATAAGCTCGAGCGGGAGGATCTGGACGCCCATCGGATCGTGCTCCTGCACGTTTACACAGGATTGACGCTGCCGGAGATCGCGGACCTGGTAGGGCACTCCACCCGCACCATCGAGCGCCGGTGGCGCTTCCTCCGCAACTGGCTCGCGCGCGAAATGGAAGCGGGCAGTCGGACCACGCACGCGAGCGGTGCGGATTCCGTCGATGGAAAGAAGCGACCGGACGAACCCAGAGACGGCGAACGTGAGTCAGGAACGTAGCTTCTCCGAAATCGAGTCGCTCTTCCTCGAGTGCCTCGAGCTTCCGCCAACGGATCGCCTCGAGTTTCTTCGAAGACGATGCCGCGACGACCTCGCTCTGCAGGAAGAGATTCTCGACTTGCTCGAACGCGAGGATGCCGAGATCAAATCACTCCCTCGCCTGATCGCGCCCGCGCACGCAAGTGCGATCGCAGCCGCCGCACCGCCGCAAATTGGTCCCTACGCGCTCCTCCGGAGGATCGGCGAAGGAGGTTTCGGAGAGGTGTTCGAAGCCGAGCAGCACGCCCCGGTGCGCCGCCGCGTCGCGCTCAAGATCCTCAAGGAAGGCATGGATTCCAGAGCCGTCCTAACGCGATTCGAAGCGGAGCGACAGACGCTGGCGCTCATGGACCATCCCGGGATCGCGAAAGTGCACGACGCCGGCATGACCGAGAATGGACGTCCCTACTTCGTCATGGAGCTGGTGAGCGGCGAATCGATCACCAAATACGTCGATGACGCCGGATTGGGCCTCCGGGATCGATTGACGCTTTTCGCGGCGGTGTGCCGGGCCGTCGAACACGCCCACCAAAAGGGAGTCATTCACCGCGACATCAAACCGTCCAACATCCTCGTTTCAGGCGATGACGGAGTCCACCGTCCGCGCATCATCGATTTCGGGATCGCGAAAGCGACCGGCGCCGCAATTTCCGAGGAAACACTGCACACGCGCATCGGGGACGTGCTCGGCACTCCCGAGTACATGAGCCCCGAACAAGCGGGCTCGGGCGGAGTGGATGTCGACACACGCACCGACATCTATTCGCTCGGCGTCTTGCTCTATCGGCTCCTGACCGGCCGACTCCCCCTCGATCCAGGGCGGTTGCGCAGCGCCGGGTTCGACGAGATCCAGCGGATTCTTCGCGAGGATGAGCCGCTCCTGCCGAGCCAGGCGGCGCGTACGCAAGCTCGCCAGACGGATCGGCGACGCAGCTCCAGACACGACAGAGCCACCGTCACTCTGAACGCATCGGCCCTGCCGCAATCCTCCGAGCCCTCAGCCACGTGCATCGACGCCAAAGATCTACGCGGCGACCTCGATTGGATCGTGCTCAAGGCGATTGAGAAGGACCGGGAGCGCCGCTACGCCTCCGCGGCCGCGCTCGCCGACGACGTGGAGCGGCATCTGCGCGACCTTCCCGTTTCGGCGGCCGCACCCAGCCGGATGTACAAGCTCCGGAAGTTCATCCGGCGCCATCGTCCGCTCGTGGCGATGACCGGCATCATCGTCCTCGCGTTCCTCGTCGGACTCGCCACGACCATGTCTCTGGCCGCGGGCGCGTCAGCGGTGATCCTGGTCCTCGTAGCTGGGCTCGCTGCCACCATGATGCAGGCCGCGAGAGCGCGCCGGGCCGAGGCGGAAGCGCGCCAGCAGGCGGATGCCGCGCGCGCTGTCAATGCCTTCGTGACGCGCATGCTGGTCGGCGCCAATCCCGAGCTCACGCCTGGCGGTTCGCAGGCGACGCTGCGTGAGCTCGTGGACCGCGCGGCTCAGGATCTCGAGGACAAGTCCACCTTGCCGCCGCGCGTCGAGGCTGGCATCCGCCACACCCTCGGCACGACCTACTTCGGTCTGGGCGCATACGAGGCGGCTGACCGCCATTTCGGCCGCGCGGTGGAGCTTCGGTCACGCGTCCTGGGCGCGAGCGATCCGGAAACGCTCGAGAGTCGGCTCGCGTCGGCCGAAGTGTTGATGCGCCATGGCCAGTATGCGGTGGCGGAATCCCGCTTGGCGAAAATTGGCGAGGAGATCGACGCCCATCCATCGATCCCGAGCGAGCTGCGTTCTCGGTACCTGCGCCTCCGAGGAGGCAATCTCTGCAACCTCGATCGATTCGAAGAGGCCGAGTCGCTCCTCCAAGAAGTCGTGGAAATGCACCGTCACGGTGTGAACCGAGCGGAGCTTGCCAACAGCTTGATGGAGCTTTCGCGGGTCGTGCAGCAACGGGGTCGTTATGACGACGCCGCCGAAGGCGCGTGCGAGGCTCTCTCACTGATGCGGAATGCTCATCCGGGCGATCATGCGCAAGTCGCGAGCGCTCTGGCCCGTCTCGCGAGCATCCACGGGGCGAAGCAGGAGCTGACCCAGGCAGAGCAGTTCCACCGCGAGACCGTGGCGATGTATCAGCGACTCTTGGGGCCCGATCACGCCAGCACCGCACTCGCCCTCGGGAATCTGGGCATCACCCTTTGCGACGCCGGCAAGTGGGACGAGGCGATCGCCTGCCAGCGGGAGGCGGTCGCGATTCTCTCGCGATCGCTGGGAGAAGACGCCCCCGAGACGGCGTCGGCGGTCGACAGCCTGGCCGTTTCGCTCCAGTCGGCGGGAATCCTCGAGGAAGCGCTCTCGCTGCGGCTTTCCTCACTGGAGGTCGTGCGGCGCACTCTGGGTGAGCGACACCTTCGCATGGCGACCACGCTCAACAACCTGGGCGCGTTGTATCGCCTGATGCAGCGTTCCGAGGAAGCGCTCGACGTGTTCGAGCAGGCTCATTCCATTTATCGCGAGGTCTATGGCGACGATCACCTGATGGTGGCAATCGTGCAGAACAACCTGGGGATGGCGAAGCTCGATCTCGATCGCTTCGGCGAAGCGGAGGGCCATTTCATGCACGGCCTGGCGCTCGCGCAGAACGTATTGCCCGCCCGCCATTCCACGATCGGGTTGCTGCGCGGAAACCTCGGACGCGCGCTCGCGGCGCTGGATCGGAATGACGCGGCCGAGGTGGAGTTCCTGGCCGCGTATGAAACTGTTTCCGCAGGGTTGGGGGCGACACATCCGCGCACGCGGACGCTCGCCCGCGACATCGCCTCGTTCTATGACAAGCAGGCGCGCACCGCCGAAAGCGAAACCTGGCGGCAGCGCGCGGATCACTCCCAGATCACTTCTGATACTTCGGCTGGTACAACATGACTTCGAAGTCTCCTGGGACTTTGAACTGCGTCACGAGACCGAAGCCGCGGTCTACGATCGGCGCGGTGAATTCCACTCCCTTTCCCTTCAACTCCGCTACCGTCTTTTCGATGTCGTCGCAGTAGAACGAAATGTCGTTCATTCCCGAGGGGCCGCCATGTTCCTCATCGGCTGGATGAACGCCCATCTCTGCTTCGGGGAGATCGAAGATCAACCATCCATCTCCGACGTCGGTGGCCTTGAAACCGAGCTTGTCGCGCAAGAACGCGCGCAACGCCGCCGCGTCGGATGAATAGAACATGGTATGAACACCGCGGATCATCGAACACCTCCCGATTGTGACGGCTTCGTGGATCGCTGAGACTGAGACTGACGCGATTCAGTATAGCCGAGGGACGAGGCCTGACTGGCTGCGACAAATGCAAGGCGCGAGGAGTGGCTGGTGGGCGGTGGCGTCCGGTGACGGACACGTTTTCGTGCGGCTAGGTTTGCAAAGCGTGACGATCAGGCTGGCGACGGCAGGGGATCCGGTGAGGGCGGCGGGCTGATCCCCGCGCACCTATTGCTCGGGCGGCCCTCTCCGGGGTGGATCGGAGGATGAACATCGCTCTCCGCTCGCGTCCTCCCGGTCAGCACGAAGGTTCGCCATCACAACGACGCGATCGATGCGCTCGAAATCCGGCATCACGGGAAGCTCGTGCACGCGAACGATCACGAGACGTTCCTGTAGCTCCTCGAACCGTGAAGTCGTAGATCCTCCATTCCGATCCGAACCGCGTCCCGTGCACGTGGCGCCATCCACTTTCGACCCGCACTCTACGATGCGGTCCAATGCGAACCCCTTGCCCTCCACGCGACCCATCCCCGGCTCTGTGTTCGCGGCGCGATTCGATCCACCGCACGTCCCCGCCTTGCTATCCGATGCGGACCCTTCGGCCCCGACTTGCCCCGTCTCCGACCAGACATCTTTCGACCAGGACGATGCGCTGCTCGTTTCGAAGAAGCCGCAGGAGCTCGAGGTGCGACGATGCTTGGCCATGATGCACGTTCCTTTCTCTGATGAAGCGGCCCAGGCCGCAGTTGGTTCGAAATCGATGAGCTGACAAAGAGCCGGAAGGAGCGATCCAGGGCCACGGCTTCGTGGACCGCGACGATCTACATCCGCCTATCGCAGGATCCGGATCGCGACCGCCTTTCCGTTCGACTCGACAGGGCGCAGCCAGTAGGTGCCGGCCGCCATCGCGGACAACGTCGCGGTCCACGACGAGCTGTCTCCCGCGCGGAACTCGATCTCCGCCACGACGCGACCGGACGCGTCATACAACTTTGCCTGCATCCCATCGCCGCGCGCGCCGGCCAGATCCATGACACCCGGCCACTCCATCGTCAGTCGAGACCCACCGCGCACCGGGTTGGGATAGACCCGAAGATCCTGCGTGAGCTCCTCGTCCTCGACGCTCGAGAGCCACGTGTAGTGCGCTGCCAGATTCGTGAACCACACATTCAGTCCCGGAACCTGGTCGGGAGCGACGAGGGTCGGGTTCTCGATCGCGGGGGAAGCCGCGAGCTCATCACCGAACAGCGCCCGGAAGTCCTCCGCGAAAATCTCCGCCGGACGGAAGGCATGGGAAGCGCCCGAATGAAAAACGTTGTCGTCTTCGATGTCGCGAATGTCGATGTAGGTGTTCCAGGTGGAAGGATCGCTCGACAGGAAGTGGTGATGGATCACATGGCCCAGCTCATGCACGATGAGTGCGCGCAGGGTGGCGCCGTCTTCCATCGGGTAGACGCCGGGCGATACGTAGATCGCATTCGCGCTCGCGGACGACGAGACCATTCCGGCGCGCGGATAGGGAAGCACGAAGACTTTGACGAAGAGCGGCGCGATGAACGAAGTCGGGAGACTTGCCAACGTCGCGACGACGGCGTTTGCGTCCGCGGGATGGAAGCTGCCATCGCCGGGATTGGAGATCTCTGGATCATCGGTGGAGGTGATGAGGCGCACGACCGAGCCGTTCGGATCGTCGAACAGCAGCTCGCCGTCGAGAGACGGGTAGGTGTACTGCGAAAGGACCTCGTCCGCGGGAATGACCGAGATTCCGGGAGCGCCTTCCACGGTCAGCGCGCCGTATGCCTGCGATGTCGTCAGTCCCATTCCGATGCAGACTCCGACACAAGCGCCGAGAAGCGTGGTGCGCCTCATGCTGCCGGGACGAATTGCGGCATCCGCGGTGAGACCCGGGAGGTGATCCCACCGCGGCGCCGTTTCATTCGCGAGGACGACCGGGCCGCTCTTGCTCGCTCGGTTCATGCTCTGGTGATTGCTGCAGTTCGTGCCCATGGTGTCGTCCTCCGACCGTCCACGACGCACCGCGCGTGCCATCGGACGGAATCGCTTGTGTCACAAAGGCTTGCTGACTCACGGCGACTGGGCGGCCGTGCGGTTACGCCCACGGGGGACTCCGCAGGCCACCCCAGAAATGACACAACTAGTTAAATACCAATGACTTACGCCACCGAATGCACCTCGCCATTTCGGGTTCGGGACCGCTCCGAGCAGGTGCCTTCCGCAAACAGAATCCATTCTTTCGGATAGAGCCGCGGAAGTTCCTCGCGGATTCGAGTCTGGGCAATTGTTGCCGTGCTGCGAGCCTCTCCGTATCGTTGCCGGTCGCCGGTGGATCTATCGCTCACGTGATGTAGAAGGAGCCTGCATGCCCCCCAAATCCAGACGTTCTCCGAAAGCGTCGCCCGCACAACCGAGCCGGCGCGCGCGAGGACTGGACTTCACCACGATGATGGGAGTCGAGCGCATCGCGGATCCCGTCGTCTCACCCGATGGCCGCCGCGTCGTCTTCGTGGTCTCGCAACCCGATCTCACGGAGAACGAAATGCGAAGCACACTTCGTCTGCTCGATCTCGAGACGCGCGAAGTACGGGATCTGACACCCGGTCCGGGCAAGCACAGCGAGCCGGCCTGGTCGCCGGACGGGAACTTCATCGCGTTCGTCAGCACTCGCGAGGAGAAGGAAGGCAGACAGATCTGGGTGCTGCCGTGCACGGGAGGAGAAGCGGAGAGAGTCACGAGCGGCTACGGTGGCGCGAACCGCCCGTGTTGGGCTCCCGACTCTCGCAGGATCGCGTTCTGGCGCGAAGTAGTCGTCTCGGATCGATACGAGCCTTCGAAGTCGACTCCTCCGGATCCGAAGAAGGGGCCGGAAACCTCGGCCGTGTACGGCCTGGCGCATCCGAAGTCGAGCGCCAAAGTCGCAGACGCGCTGCTGTTCCGCCATTGGGACACGTGGCGCGACCGACGGCGCAAGCACCTGTTCCTCGTCGACACGAAGACGCAGAAGTGCCAGGACATCACGCCTTATGACTGCGACGTTCCTCCGATCAGCCTGGGATCCACGATCGACTACGCGTTCCATCCCGATGGTGGAGAAATCGCGTTCGTGATGAATCCTGATGCCGTGGTGGCGCGCTCGACCAACAACTCGATCTTTCTCCAGGAGATTCGCGGCGTGAACGCCGTCGGGGCTCCCCGCGCGATCTCCACGAGCGACGCGTGCGATACCCATCCTCGCTATTCCGCGGATGGTCGGCAGGTGTTCTATCTCGCTATGGACGTTCCCGGATACGAAGCGGACCGTTGCCGCATCAAAACATACGATCGAGAGACCGGCGAGACGGTGGTGCATCTCGAAAGCTTCGATCGGAGCCCGGAAGAGTTCCACCTGCGCGAAAATGAGTTGATCCTGGCGGCGCAAGACCGCGGCTATCGATCCCTCTACCGATGCGATCTCACAAAGGGGGCTGTCTCCCAGCTGACGGAAGGACTCTACTGTGGATCGGCCCGCCTCCTCCCCGGAAGCGATGACCTGCTGATTTCGTACGAGACGATGACGCGACCGGCCGACCTGTACCGCATTCCTCCTTCGGCCCTCCTTCGAGGATCGGGCACGGGCGCGCCCGGAGTCGCTCCGGCTCGCGCGGCCGGCGGATCTCTCGCGGAGAACCAGGCCAAGGCAAAGGCCGACCGTTCGAACCAGGCAGATTCCTTGGTCCGGCTGACTCATGCCGGCGAATCGCTCTCGAAGCTCGGTCTCCACGACGCGGAAGAGTTCTGGTTCGCGGGAGCGGATCAGGCACCGGTGCACGGCTTCCTCGTTCGCCCCCCGGAGTTCCGCGCGGGAACGAAGTACCCCTTGATCCTGCTGATCCACGGAGGACCGCAATCGGCGTTCGCCAACCACTTCCACTATCGCTGGAATCCGCAGGTGTTCGCATCGGCCGGCGCGGTCGTCGCACTCATCAATCCGCGCGGTTCGACGGGGTACGGGCAGCGTTTCACCGATCAGATCTCCGGTGATTGGGGCGGGCGCTGCTATCGAGATGTCATGCTCGGGGTGGACTACCTCTTGAAGAGCTACGCATTCCTCGATCGCGAGCGGATGGCGGCAGCCGGGGCGAGCTTCGGCGGTTTCATGATCAACTGGATCGCCGGACAGACCGACCGTTTCCGCGCCCTGGTCTGCCATGACGGGATCTTCCACGGCGAAGTCATGGGATTCACCACCGAGGAGCTCTGGTTCGACGAGTACGAGCATGGCGGAGCGGTGTACGAGAAGCGGAGCTCGTTCCTCAAATTCTCCCCGCACCTCCACGTGAAGAACTTCCAGACTCCCACACTCGTGGTGCAGGGAGGGCAGGATTTCCGGTGTCCGGAATCGGAGGGCGTCGCGATGTTCCAGGCGCTCCAGATGATGGAAGTGCCGTCTCGCTTCCTCTACTTTCCGGACGAAGGCCACTGGGTGATGAAGCCGGCAAACGCGCAGGTGTGGTATGACGAGCTGATCCGGTGGATGATGCGCTATCTGAAGGATTGAAAAGGATACCGTCGGAGGAACCACCTTGAGCGACACACCCGGAGGCAGCGCATCATTTCGGGTTCATCGATACCGGTGTGGTGGAAGATGGCGAGATCGTGATGCGACGCGAGCTTTGACCGACGTATGCACGCTCGTCGTGTGAGCTACTCCCGCAGCGGGAGTCATCCCCGTATCGACAATCGCACGAAAGGTTCGAAAACAAGATGCCTCCAAAGAAACCGGCCGATTCGCGCACCTCGGCGACGCGATGCGCATGGGCAGGCGAGGATCCGCTTTACTGCCGCTATCACGATGAGGAATGGGGCGTCCCGCTCCATGACGACCGGGCGTTGTTCGAGTTCATCGTATTGGAGGGCGCGCAGGCGGGACTTTCCTGGATCACCGTCCTGCGCAAGCGCGAGTCCTATCGTGAGGCCTTCGCCGGCTTCGATCCCGAAAAGGTAGCGCGGTTCGATCGCCGCAAGATCGCTTCCCTCCTGGAGAATCCGGGCATCATCCGCAATCGCCAGAAGGTGGAATCCGCGGTCGGCAACGCCAAGGCGTTCCTGCGCGTCCAGGAAGAGTTCGGAAGTTTCGATCGGTACATCTGGGACTTCGTGGACGGTCGCCCGGTCCAGAATCGATGGAAGACGATGAAGGATCTACCTGCGCAGACCGAGCTGTCGGAAGCCATTTCGAAGGATCTGCGTCGTCGAGAGTTCCGGTTCGTCGGACCCACCATCGTCTACGCGCACATGCAGGCCACGGGGATGGTCAACGACC
>CAMPIC010000075.1 GCA_946886185.1 uncultured bacterium | reverse complement strand
CCCCAAGAGGTTGGGGGGGCACGAGCAGGGGTTGCTCGCGCTGACCGCCTTCTGCGAGACCCTGGGTAGCGCCTGCTCCTCTTCCGCGCTCTGCTTCGGGATGCATTGCGTCGCAACCGCGGTGATCGCCGCAAAGGCGACGTCGTACCAGGAGGAGGCATTTCTGCGTCCGATCGCGCAGGGAAGCCATCTCACCACGCTCGCCCTCTCCGAAGCGGGGACCGGGGCGCACTTTTTCTTCCCGGAGACGAAACTCACGGTCGAGCGCGATCACTATCGAGTCGACGGAGTGAAACATTTCGTCACCAACGGCGGGCACGCCGATTCCTACGTCCTGTCGACCACCGGCGTGGGGGATGGGCCCGAGATCGGGGAGTTCAGCTGCGTCTTGATGGAGCGCGATGCTCCCGGATCCACGTGGCTCGAGCCGTGGGCAGGTTTCGGGATGCGCGGAAACTCCTCGCGTGGACTGCGCCTGGACGCGGTGCGACTTCCCCGCGGCAATCTGCTGGGTCAGGAAGGCGACCAGCTCTGGTACGTCTTCGAGGTCGTCGCTCCCTATTTCCTGCTCGCAATGGCGGGCACCTATCTGGGAATCGCCGAGGCAGCGCTCCGGCAGACGATCCAGGACGTGTCCGCGCGGAGCTATCACCACTCCGGTGAGCGGCTCTCCGAGAGCCCGGTCCTGCAAAGCACGCTGGCTGAGTTGTGGACGAGCGTCGATCGCACGCGCGCCGCGCTGTACCGCGCCGCGACCCTCGGGGACTCGGGAGATCCCAGCGCGCTCGCCCCGATCCTCTCCGCCAAGATCGCCGCTGCGGAAACCGCGGTCGAGGTCACGCAGGCCGCGATGACGATCGGCGGAGGGCGGGCATATCAGGAGAACTCCAAGTTGGCGCGCCTGCTGCGCGATGCGCGCGCGAGCCACGTCATGGCTCCGACCACCCATCTCCTCAAGCAATGGATCGGTCGCTCTCTCCTGGGGTTGCCGCTTCTATGAGCCGCCGCGTCGCGCGAGCCGTGGATCCCGGCCTCCGCCGGCCATGCCGCAGTGCTGGTCGATCGAGTAGATCCGTCCATGAGAACGATCGATGAGTAGTGCTCGACCCGAGGAGACATCGCCCGACCTGGTCCTGATCTGCGGGGAGCCGGCGCACGCCCGGGTGCGCACCGTGCTCATCGCGGCGTTGGATCGGTTGGCGCCCGGCGTGCGGCACGAGAGCGTGCCCGGCGCCGGCATCCGGCAGCGCCTCGATCGCATGTCCTCGGGATCGCAGCGCCTCATCGCGGTCGTCTTGCTGGGCCCGCGCCGGGAATCCTTGCAGTGTGCCCGCGTCGCGCGACAGAGCCATCCCGGCGTCCTTCT
The DNA here is from genome assembly GCA_946886185.1 of uncultured bacterium. The sequence goes on along the minus strand of CAMPIC010000075.1, from coordinate 8,011 downwards.
CCTCTTCGTCTCCGCGATAGAGCCGGGAGAGGGGAGCGAGGGAGTGGCCGCGCAAGACGTTCTGTCCGCGCTCCTCGCTCGCCCCTGGACGCTGGCCTTCACCTCTTCCGGCGGATTCGAAGGCAGTCTTCACCGGTCGATTCGAGAAGCGCAGGGTCGCACCCGTTTTCGAGCGGCGCTCCGCCACGCGCATCACCGCTTCGGGGAGATGCGCGGGAATCCGATGTCCAATGAGCGCAAGCTCATGCTTTCGAAACGCTACCTCGAGAACGTGCTTCACCATGCGGGGGATGCGTTCATCGCGATCTCCTCCGGTTCCGTGGTGGTCTCGTGGAACCCGGCCGCGGAGAGGCTCTTCGGTTTCACGGCCGGGGAAACGGTGGGGCGCTCCATCGGTGTGATCGTGCCGCCCGATCGCCATCAGGAGCAGGAGCTCGCGATGGAGCAGGCGCTCCGCGGAGAGTCGATCGAGCAGTTGGAGACCGTGCGGCTGCGCCAGGGCCGCGAACCGCTCGACGTTTCGCTCACCTTCGCGCCGATTCCGGATGAGTCGAACCGCATCATCGGCGTCTCGCTCATCGCGCGCAGTCTGGCCGCGCACAAGAAAATCGAGCGTCAGCTGCGGGCCAGCCGGCAGGCCGCGGAACAGGCGGCGATCGCCAAAGGCGAATTCCTCGCCGACATGAGCCACGAGATCCGCACGCCTCTGACCGCGATCCTCGGTTTCTCCGAGCTGCTTCGCGACTCGAGCCTCTCCCCGTCGGATCGGGAGTCGTATCTCGACACGATCCTGCGCAATGGCCGGCATCTGATCGCGCTGGTCAACGACGTGCTCGATCTCTCCAAAATCGAGTCGGGCCGAATGGAGATCGTCAGCGCCAAGATCGATCTGCTCGCGCTTTGCCGCGGCGTGCTCGATCTCTTCCGCAAGAAGGCGGATCGCCAGGACGTCAATCTGAGGTTCGATCCGCGCCTTCCTCTTCCCGCGCTCGTCGAAACCGACGAGGTCAAGCTGCGGCAGATCCTGGTGAACCTGGTCGGCAACGCGATCAAGTTCACCCCGGCGGGAGAAGTGTGCCTTTCCGTGTGGTGCGAGCCGAGCGATCGAGGCACGGCACTCGCCATGAGTGTGGCGGATACCGGCATCGGAATGACCGAGGAGCAGCGCAGCCGCGTGTTCGAGGCATTCCAGCAGGCCGAATCCTCCACGCAGTACCGATTCGGAGGGAGCGGGCTGGGACTGTCGATCTCGAGGAAGCTGGCTGAGCTGTTGGGCGGCGGCATCGAAGTCGAGAGCCGGCCGGGAGCGGGAACCGAGTTCGTGCTCCGCGTCGATCCGGGCGATCTCGGACGAGTCCGATGGGTGCAAAGTCTCGATGAAGCGCTGGGCCACAGCGCCGGCGAAGCTCACGATCCCGAGTTCGCGCCGGGGGAGGTCGCGGGGCGCATCCTCCTCGTGGACGATCGCGTGGAGCTGCGCATGCTCCTTCGCAGAATCCTGACCCGCATCGGAATCGAGATCGTCGAGGCGGAGAACGGCCATCGCGCGATCGAGGCGGTGGCAAGCGCGCGCGCGGCGGGAAGCCCGTTCGACGCCGTGCTCATGGATGTGGCGATGCCGCATCTCGATGGACTGGATGCGACCCGGCGGATGCGGGCGCAGGGGGAGATGGTTCCAATCATCGCGCTCACCGCGAACGCGATGTCCGGCGACCGCGACCGCTGCCTCGAAGCGGGCTGCGACGACTACCTCACCAAACCGTTCAAGGCCCACGACGTGATCGCCGCGATCGAACGCGCTCTCCAACGTTCTCCCCGCCGCCGCATCGCCTGACGAGCCTTCGAACTGCACTGCCACGCCCCCGCGCCGCCGCATCGCACGCGGCAGAATGGTCCGCAACTTTCGGCGTCGATCCGGGAAGGGCGTCGAATTGCGCGCCATCGAATGTGCGCGAGGGAAGGAGTGATTCCCATGCTGGAACCATCGAAGAGGCTGATCGGGAGTCGTGTCGAGGCCCGCGACGGCGAGATGGGCAAGGTCAAGGATGTCTATTTCGACCAGCGAACGTGGAACGTGCGCTATCTCGTCGTCGACACCGGCCGGTGGCTGCCGGGGCGCCAGGTCCTGATCTCTCCGACCTCGGTGGGAAGTCTCACCGAGGATCAGCATCTGAGCGTCCTCCTCACCAAAGCGCAGGTGGAGGACAGTCCGCCGATCACCTGGGACAAGCCGGTGTCCCGCGAGATGGAGGAGCGGCTCGCGCTGCATTATTCCTGGCCCGCCTATTGGGTGCCTCCGATCCCGGGCGCCCCGCTCCTCGATCCGATGCTTGCGGGTAGAGCGGCGCCGCCGCAGCACGTGGTGACGGTGGAGACCGAGACGGAGCGCGCGTTGCGCAGCGTCGAGGAGGTGACGGGATACCGCATCGCCGCGGTCGACGGGGACCTCGGGCACGTCGACCAGTTCCTCATCGACACCGATTCCTGGATGGTCTCCGGACTGGTGATCGACACCAAGAACTGGCTTTCGGGAAAGAAAGTGGTTCTGCCGCCTTCACGCATCCGCAAGATCGACTGGGCGTCGTCGCACGTGGAGATCGATCTCGATCGCGAAGGCGTCAAAGCAGCGGAAGAGTATCGCGAGGACTGAAATGATCGCGAAGAGGGACGCCGAGAGAGAATCGATCGCGAAGCTGGAACGGATCTTGCCGCGCTTTGACTGAGGACCCGTAGAGAATGGCCTGAACGCGGGTTGGCAAGCGGGGCGACCTTCGATTCAGGCCTGATGATGAGGATGGTCTCGGACTGCCGGCACGTTCACGGTGGCTTCATCGCTACTGTGAACGAGCTGTCGGTACCGGGACCTCCTCCTTTTTTGCTTTGTCTCTTTTCGTGTGCTTTGTCGAGGAAGGCCGCTGCCGGGTGCATCGTGGGCGGCCAGATTCGCTGTAATCCCTACAGTCCGATTGTACCGAGTGCTCGGCGAGACGCCATCCATGACGAAGGAACCGTCGCGCCGGGGCGGTTGCGCGATGGCACCCGGATTGCCCCTCCTCGAGCATCGAGGAAACGAACGCTGCGAGCGGCTGAAACTCAGCTCGGGCAGCGTTCTCTCGCAACCACCTTTTTTCTCGATTGGCAGCGCACTTTCCGGAGGACGCTCGTGATCCAGATCTCACTGGCAGCCTTGGTGATCACGGTGATCGCGGGAGTCTTCGCGATGGGAGTCACCGACGCCGTCTCGACCGGAATGAGTCGATTGCTCTTTTTCGTCTTCCTCGGCGTATTCCTCGTTTCCCTGCTGCTCCATTTGAGCGGTTCGGTGGACAAGACCGAGCTCAAGTTTCCGTTCAAATCGGAGCGGAAGGATCTCCCTCCTCGCGAGCGCCGGCGGCGGATGTAAGTCCGCCTCGATTGCGCAATCGATCAGGCGGTGCGCTCGATGGTGCGCCGCACTCCGACCGCGCCTTCGCTCGGGATGATCGGCTGGCCGCGCTCGCTCGCCCATGACTGGGTGAATTCCGCGCCGAACAGGAGAATCGCGGTGCTGAAGTAGATCCACAGGAGCGCCACCGCGAGCGAACCGGCGGCCCCGAAGACGCTCCCGGGGTCGCTGCGGCCGATGTAGTAGCCGATCAGGACCTTTCCGATCGTGAAGAAAAGCCCCGTGAACCATCCGCCTACGAGCGCGTCCCGCCATCGCACCTTGGCATCCGGGACGTACTGGAAGATCACGGTGAAGAGGAAGGAAATCACCGCGAGCGAAAGCAGGAAGTCGGCCAGCTGCAGCACCCATTTGGAGATCCAGTTCGGAACCGATTGCTCCACGATGTCCCCGAACCCCGCCAGGACGGTGCTCACGGCCAACGAGACCAGAAGCATGAAGCCGAATCCCGCGAGGAGGGCCAACGACACCAGGCGCTTGAGCAGAAACGTCCGGACCTTGCTCCGTTGCGGATCCGGGGTCACGTGCCAGGCCGCGTTGAGCGCGCTCTGCAGCTGCACGAGTACGCCGGTGGCGGAGAACAGGAGCGTGAGCAACCCGATCCAGGCGGCCGGTTGGCTCACGTCAGGCCGGCGCGATTCCTCGACGAGGTCGATGATCTGCGCCGCTCCTCCCGGTCCGGCCACATTTTGGATCTGCTCCGAAAGAGTCTCGCGCACCGTATCCGGCGGAATGGCGGAGGCCGCCGCGAACGTCAGAAGAGCGAGCAAAGGCGGGATCGCGAACAGGGTGTAGAACGCCAAACCGGCCGCCATGGCGGTGCAGCCGTCCTCGATGAATCCCTTGATCGCCGCCCAGATCGCGCGAGGGAGACTCTTCCACTGCCGCGACGAAAGTCTCAAGAATCGGACGCATGCTCCGCGCAATGCGTGCAGCAATATACGACGCCGCGAGCGTCGTCGACCCCATGCCCGATGACGCGGCAACCGCAGTGAGCGCACTGAGGCGCGAGCACCTGGATCGCGCACTCGAGTGAATCGAACCGATACGAATTCCCGTCGGCGGCTTCGACCTGGAAGGTGCGATCGTAGTCGTTTCCGCAGGTGTGACAGATTGCCATGGCTGAACCTCCCTCTCTGACGACCCCTGTCCGTATGCAAGGAAGTTCCGTGCCGAAGGAAGCAATGGTACGAGCTTGGACCGCCCGGTGCGAAGGCCGAGCACACGGCGCGAAGCCCGTGTGCTGATGGAGCGAGCTCCGGCCGCAATGACGGCCTGATGCGAAACCGTTCGGCGCGGAGTACTCTTCCGACCCGAATGTAGATCCGCGCTCCCGACCACGCGGGAAGCGCGGTGCGCGTGACAGGTGGCCCGGAGTGATGTCGATCGGATGAAACGATGATGACCGGATGGCGCTCCGGGGCGGCGGCCGTCTTCGGAGTCCTGGGGATCCTCTCGTTCACGGCCGTCTGCTACTGGACGTTCACCCAGCCGATGAACCCCGACGAGTTGGAGCACCTGCACGCCACCTACCTCCTGCTCGAGGGTCGGATTCCGTATCGCGACTTCTGGCAGAATCACACCCCCACGCTCTGGTTCCTCTTCGCTCCGATCATGGCCGCCTGGCCGGTCGGCGCATCGATCTGCTACGCCGCGCGGGGAGTCGGGCTCCTGGGCAGCCTCCTCGTGTACGTCACGGCGGTGCGGCTCTCGATCGAACTCTGCGCAGCGGGTGCAACCGGCTCGAGCAGTGCATCCCCGGCCACGCTCGTCGAATCCTGGGCAGCCTCGGGCGCCGAATCCCGAGCGGCGGCGGAATCTGAAAAGCGATCCTGGCGCTCGAGCAGCGCCGCGGTGATCGGGGCGGTCTAGTGGGGCGCCTCCATCACGGCGGAGACGCCGATCTTCAGGACCGACATCTGGATGACCTGGTTCGTGCTCCTCTCGGCGCTCGCCTCGATCCGGGCGGAACGTGGAACGGTGGATATGGGCGGCGCGACGCGGCGCCATCCGTGGTGGTGCTTCGCCGACGGCGCGCTCTTCGGAGTTTCTCTTTGCTTCTCGACCAAGCTGTTTCCACTCGTGATCGCGCTCCCGCTCGCGCTGTTCCTCCGGCGCGGCTCGATCGGAAGATGGATCACGGGCTGCGCAGCCTTCGCGGCGGGGATCGCGCTCGCGATCCTGCCCCTCGGTCTCTATCTGCGCTGGAGCGGGGCGGGCGCGGAGTTTTATCGCTGGGTGGTGGTTTTCAATCGCATGCGGAGCGGGAGCGCGCAAGGGTTCGAGACCTGGTGGATGCCGACCTTCCTCGCGGCGCTCGCTGTCGTGATGCTGCTCGCGGTCGGGACGCGCCGAGTCGGGCGGGGGAACGTCTGGACGCCTCGTTGGATGCTGCTCCTGGCGCTCGGTTGCGCCATCTTCCTCTATCCGCTGGAAGCGAGGGTTTTCGCGTACTACATCGCTCCCGTGATCGCCTTGGGAGCGCCGTTCCTGCTCTCCGAGACCTGGCCGGCGAGGCGGCCGATTCGCCGGGGCCGGGTGGTCTCCGCGCTGCTCATGACCGTGTTGTTCGTGGCGGGATCGATCCCGGCCGGGATGCACCTGTGGGCCACGCGCCGTCCGGAGCATCAGCTGCGCAAGAACCTCGAGTTCATCCAGTGGATGGTGGAGGCGGCGGAGGGGCGCGTCGTGCACTGCAACGTGCCCGCGCATCCCATCTATGCGTTCGATCTCACGCCGTTCTACATTCCGTGGCAACTCCACTACCTCGCGCAGACCGGCACTCCGCGCTCCGAGATGCTGCGCAGGTATCTGGGGGACGCGCCTCCCTTCGCGGAACAGTTCGAATCGCAGAAGCCGGCGCTGTTGCACATCCTGGCGCTGCGCTCGTACCTGTCGCTGCTGCAAGAGGAGGGCTTGATCGACGCGCCGGGGCTCGAGCGCGTCCGGCGGATCCTCGTGGCCGAGTATCGGGAGGTGAACGGCACGTTCTACGTGCGCCGCTCCCGGTGAAGTCAGCGGGAGAAGAAGATCGCCTGGCACTGCTGCGGCGAGACGCCTCCCCCCCTCTCGAGCAGCGCTTCGAATTGTTGCGCCTGCGTCGAGAATGGATACGCCTCGAGCGCGCGTTGGGTGAGCTGGCGCATGGTTTCGGACTCTCCCCGCATTCCTGCCAAACATGCCTTCCCGATCAGGGCGCGCACCAAGCGCGGCTCCGCGGCGAGGGCGCGGTCGTACCAGCCGTCCGCTTCGGCGACTTCGCCGGCGCGGCGGGCGAGATCCCCCCACACCGCCTGATACTCCGGCGAATTCGGGGCAGCGGCGAGCATCCTCTGCCCCTCCGCCACCGCCAGCGATTCCTGAGCCGCCTGCACTGCGGCCGAGACCGCGCCGAAGTGCGCTTCGACCTTGCCGAAGGGACCGAGCGCGAGCGCTTCATGGTAGGCCGCGATTCCTTCCGCGGCCGGTCGTCCGCGCGCGAGCGCGCCTTGCAGCGAGAGAGTCGCGAGGTGCCGATAGGGAATGGTCTCGCGCGGATCGGCACGGATTGCCGCGAGATAGGCGCTGGCGGCTCCCCGTCCATCTCCATCGCGCGCATCGGCGGCCGCAAGGTAGCGCCACACCTCGCCGCGACTGACCGGCGCGAACAGCGCGGGATTGCCGGCGATGCGGCGCAAACGCGACTCCGCGTACCGTTGCTGGTGGTTCGCCGCCAGCCAAGCGGTTCCGTGGAGCGTGGCAGTCAGGAAAAGCAGACCAGCCAGCGCGCGAGATGGCCGATCCAGGCGAGTCGAAGCCGACTGGTGTTCGTGGAGAGTCGCCTCTCGGGATCGAGAGCGGGCAACCGGTCGGATCGACAGCTCCAGCGAGGGGATGGCCGCGGCGCCGACCCAGAACGCGGCGAGCAACAGAGCCGGCGCGTAGAGATCCCAGTCGCGGACCATTCCGAGAGCGGGATTCGCCGCGCACACGAACAGGATCGGACCGATCGCGCTCGCGGCGAGGAAGCGGAGCTCGAGAGTCTTGGTCCGAGAGGAGCGCCGCGGGAAGATCGCCAGCGGAAGCAGCGGGATCAGGAGCGGGGTCACGAGCAGGCAGACATTGACCAGCTCGACTCCATGGATCCAGGAGAACATCCCATAGGCGGTCCGTCCGCGAGTCTCTCCCAATGGCGGCAGGAACGCGTCCGCACGCTGCAGCTCCCGCGCGAGATCTCCGAAGGGATAGCGAAGCAGCAGCAGCGCAGCCGCCACCACGAGCGGCACGGCCGCGGTGGCCAGCAGGGCGGTCCTGCGATCGCCTCGCCGCCATTGTTCCCACGCGAGGAGGAGAAATCCGGGAAGCGCGAGCGCAAGGAGCGCGTGACAGAGCCCGCAGGCCGCGTATGTGATCCCCACCCATACGAAGCGTCCGCGCCCGTCGATCCAGCGCAGCCCAGCAAAGACGAATGCCGCCACCGCGACGAGACTGAACGCATAGAGCTCCGCATGTCCCGCAAAGAGCGGCCAGGCTCCGCTCGCCGCGACCGCGACGAGGAGAGTGCGTCCGCGAATCGTGTCGGAAAGC
>CAMPIC010000074.1 GCA_946886185.1 uncultured bacterium | reverse complement strand
CTCTCCAGCCATTCGAAGTAAGTCGCTTCGGAAAGAACGCCGTTCTCCTCTTCGAAGTTTCCGTCCTCGTCGGGATCGTTCTTGTCCTGATGGCAGGCTGCGCACACTTCGGCGGAGAGCTGCGGCTGGTAGGAGGGGCGCATCATCCCGGGGAACTCGTAGCTGGCGTCTCCGAGCAATCCGTACTCGACCTGCTCGTAGAGCGGACCGGCCGGAAGCGTCATGGTGACCACGCCGGGGAAAATCCCCGGGAAGTTGGAGCGATTCACGTCCATGTGCGCGACCTTGTGGCACACCTCGCACGAGATCCCGTGGAAAGCGCCTTCGGAAAGCGAGCCGATCGGTTCGAGCGCGCGGAACGGCTGCTTGATCCACGGTTCGGGTTGGTGACACGCCGCGCACTCAGATGCGGGATTGCTGTCCGCATACCGGGAGTCGCGGGTGTACACGAACCCGCCGCTCCCGTGAGGAGTGCCGGAGCCGTCGTAGGTGTCATAGACCCAGGTGTTGGTGCCTGCCTGGGCCATGCGAGAGCCGTCCCATTGTTCGAACTGGGCGGGATGGCAAACTCCGCACGTGCTCGGCGCGAGGAAGGTGTAGTTGCGGTTCTCGGAAGCGGGCACGGGGTCGAGGAGGATCTGCACGCCTGTCGCCGGGGCCGAGACCACGACCGGCCCATTGTAGTAGCCCGCTTTGGCAGCGACGATCGTGAGCGCGGATCCTTGCACACCGGCAAGCGTGAAACTGCCGTCCGTGGCAGTAGCCGTCCGAAGCTCAGTCGCCTGGAGCGAGACCAGGGCGCCGGGAAGAGGCTGGAGCGAGGAACCGTCGAGCACCAGTCCGGACACTTGGGCCTCTGCCGTCCCGGCCCACGCTCCGGCAAACAGGAGCGCCAGCAGACCGCCGTAACGCAGTGTTCTGCCGATTCGACGCGCGTTCTTTCCTCGCTCCATGCTTCGAGAATCAAGCCGCGCCGCGTCCGGCGGCGTGATTTTGATCGGGTGGGCGCGTAGATTCATGGCCCCGCCTTATCAGTCGAAGGTGCAACGCGTTTCGCGCTTCCCGTGTCCGCGATGCGACGGTATTCGTCGATGTTTTGATGGGCACTTCATGGTAAGACCAGACGCACGGGATTGCGCAGTCGTGGGTTCCACGGATGGGGGGGCGCCGCCTACGTTCGCGGGACGGGCGAGTCCTGGACGGCTACTATCGATGCCGTACGGCCATTACATCAGGGCATTCTCTCCCGGATCGAGAGAGCGAGAGGTTCGTGGTTGTGAAAGTGGACGGTTCTTCGAATGCGGCGCATCGCGTCGTCGATCGCATTTGGCGCAAGGAATCGGCGAGAATCCTCGCCCACCTGACCCGCACGGTGGGCGATATCAGCCTGGCTGAGGACCTCGCGCAGGAGGCGTTGCTGGCTGCCCTGGCCCAATGGCCCAACTCAGGCGTACCGGACAATCCGGGAGCCTGGCTCATGACCATTGCAAAGCGGCGCGCAATCGAGGGCCTGCGACGACGCGGGACCACGGACCGCGTGCATGAACGGGTAGCGCGAGAACCTCCGGCGCAGGCCGATCCGGAAACCGAGCTGGAATCAACGCTCGGCGATGCCATCCGCGACGACCTGCTCCGGTTCATGTTCATCTGCTGCCACACGATCCTGCCGACCGACATGCGCGTTGCGCTCACGCTCCGCATGCTGGGCGGCCTGACGACGGAAGAGATCGCGCGCGCGTTCCTGGTACCTTCGCCCACGATCGGCCAGCGTATCGTGCGCGCGAAACGTGCCATCGCTGACGCGCAGGTGCCGTTCGAGGTGCCGCCTCCGCACGAACTCGATGCAAGACTGGCATCGGTGCTCGAAGTCATCTATCTGATCTTCAACGAAGGGTATGCCGCGACCTCCGGCGACGACTGGATTCGTCCTTCGCTCTGTCACGAAGCGATTCGTCTCGCGCGTGTGCTCCAGGAGCTCATGCCGCATGAAAGCGAGGTGCATGGACTCACGGCGTTGATGGAAATCCACGCGTCGCGGTTGAAGGCACGCGTGGGTCCTGACGGCGAGCCGATCCTGTTGCTGGATCAGAATCGCGCGCGGTGGGACTACGATCTCATCACCCATGGTCTGCAATCGCTGGAGCGGTCCCGGGCGATCGGTGGACGCGCCGGGCCATACGCGTTGCAGGCAGCAATCGCTTCCTGTCATGCACGCGCGCCGCAAGCGGACCAGACGGACTGGGCGATGATTGCATCGCTGTATGCGGAGCTTGCCGAGCTGACGCCATCGCCGATTGTCGAGCTGAACCGCGCGGTCGCGGTGGGCCGCGCGCACGGCGCTGAGGCGGGACTCGCAATCGTGGATGCGCTGGCAAGCGAGCCGAAGCTGGCGTCGTACCACATGCTGCCCAGTGTGCGTGCGGACCTGCTGATTCGGCTCGGACGGATCGAGGAAGCGAAGCGGGAACTGGAGCAGGCGGCCCTCCTGGCTCGTAACGAACGAGAACGCATCATGTTGGAAGATCGCGCGCGGCAGCTGGACAGCAACCTCCCGAATTGAGGAACTTTCCTGTCGAAATCCGAGAGCCTCGTTCGACGCGTTTGTGAAGCCAGAGCGGCTCTGGCCCGCACTCGAAAGGAAGGAGGTTCCTATGACCGCGAGCACGACCGTTTCGGGCAAGACGGTCCTTGTTCAGACCGCCCACACGACGAGGGCGCGCGTCTGGGCTATCCGCATCGTCACCGCAGTGCCCGTGCTTTTTCTGCTGTTCGACACGGCTATCAAGCTTGCGGGCCATCCCGCCGTGAGCCTCTCTATGGAGCGGCTTGGATACGGCGCGGATTCCGGAACCCTGATTGGCCTGATCGAGCTGTGCTGCCTCGCGCTTTACCTGGCGCCGCGTTCGCGACTGATCGGCGCGGTGCTCACGACCGGTTATTTGGGCGGCGCTGTGGCATCCCACGTGCGCATCGGGGACCCAGTATTCAGTCACACGCTCTTTCCGATCTACGTCGCGGCCCTGTTGTGGGCGGGGCTGTACCTGGGCGATGCGCGAGTGCGCGCGTGGCGTGGATGAACGCAACTGGCCGCTAGACACAACACGAACCCCAAGAGGAGAAACGAGCATGAAATTCATGGTGATGGTAAAGGGGCGCGAGAGCGCCGGTCCCCCGCCCCAGTCACTCTTGGCCGGCATCGCGAAGCTGGGAGAAGAGGCCGCGACAGCGGGCGTGATGGTGGAGACGGGCGGCCTGCTGCCCAGCGCGATGGGCGCGCGCGTGCGGGTAGCCGACGGCAAGGTTGACATCATCGACGGACCGTTTGCGGAAATGAAGGAAGTGGTGGGAGGATACGCAGTGTATCAGCTGAGCTCGAAGGACGAGGCGGTCGCGTGGACGCGCCGTTTCATGGAGCTGCACCGCGAACACTGGCCGGGATGGGAGGGCGAAGCCGAGATCCGGCAGATCTTCGAGGTGGTGGATCCCGCCATGAGTCGTGCGAAGATCCCGAAATGAGTACACCTATCCCCCCATGGGAGCCGTTGTCGGAGCCGGTGCTAAAGGATCAGCTCGGTACGTACGATCGAATGCGGGCAGCGTGCCCGGTGGCGCAGTCGCCGCGCGGAGTGTCGTTATTTCGCCATGCGGATGTCGTCGCGACTGCTGACGACCCAGTCACGTTTTCTTCATCGGCGTCCGGCTACCGTGCGGTTCCCAACTCCCTGGACCCGCCGGAGCATACGGCGTTTCGCGCGATCATCGATCCGTTCTTCGCTCCGGAGCGGATGCGCGCGCTCGAGGCGCGGATCCGTGGGATTGCGCACGAGCTGATCGGCTCCCTCCCGCGCGGCGTCCCCGTGGATGCGGTGAGGGAGATCGGGTATCCGTTCGCGGTGCGGGCGCAGGCAGATTGGCTGGGATGGCGGGGCATCGAGGACGAGCTTCTCGCCTGGATGGACGCCAATCACGCGGCGACGCGGTCGCGGGATCGATCACGGACCACGGCGGTGGCCGCGGCATTCGATGAGCTGATCCTCGCGCAGCTGCGCCGTCGCCGGCAGGTGGCTGCCGATCGTCACAGCGCTGCGGCGAGGGACGCGATTCCCCAAGGCGGTGCTCCCAGGGAGGTCACTTCTCAGGGTGATCCCAGGGACGTGAACTCACCACGCGATCCCAAGGACGTGAACTCAGAACGCAATTCCAAGGGCGTGAACTCAGAACGCGATCCCAAGGACGTGAACTCAGAAGGCGACCCCAGGGAAAAGATTTCTCCTGACGATCCCACGACCGAGCTGATGCAACTCGCCGTGCATGGACGCCCTTTGACCGACGCGGAGATCGTCTCGATCCTGCGCAACTGGACGGCGGGAGATCTCGGTTCCATCGCCGCCGCGATCGGCGTGATCGTTCATTTCGTCGCAACCCATCCCGAGGTGCAGGCGGCTCTTCGCGATGGACTCTCGGATCCGGCCGCCGCGGTCGACGAGATGCTCCGGATCGACGATCCGTTCCTCGTGAATCGGCGCGTCACGACGAAGTCCGCACGAGTGGGCGGGTTCGAGGTCGAGCCGGGCACCCGTGTGTACTTGCTCTGGGCGTCGGCCAATCGCGACGAAGCGGTTTTCGGGGATCCGGATGCGTATCGTCCCGCGGAGCATGCCGCGCACAATCTCGTGTACGGGACGGGCATTCACGCCTGTCCGGGACGCCCGCTGGCTACGCTCGAGCTGGTTACCATCCTGCAAACCCTGTTGCAGCAGACGGAGCGCGTCGAGCTCGCGAGCGATTCGCAGCCAGTCCGGGAAACCTATCCGCTGGGCGGCTGGCGGCGCGTTCCGGTGCGATTGAGCTGATCGACCATCAGCGATTTAGCTGATCAAAGACCCGGGGCGTTGAGCTGATCGAAGACCCGGAACCGAAGAAGTCTTGCTCTACTTTGCGTCGGCCCAGACGATCGAGCTGACTGCCGCTTCCAGGTCGGGAGCGATCGCGCTCACGCCGACCATCCACCGTCCCCGCTGCATCAAGAAGATGGTCTTGCCGCCGGCGGTGTCCTGAAACTGGAAGCCCTGCTCCTGAGCCACGTTGGCGTCGAACGCGGAGGAGTATCGCGGGGTCCGCATGGTGAGGCGCGTCCGCATCGTCCGGTGGTTGAGGGCGGCCTGCTCGGGAGTCTCGAAGGCGGTCGCATAGATCACGACGCGATCCCCTTCGCCGAAGGTCGCGACCCAGCTGTCTTGGGTGGCGGGATTCGCCATGTGGAGGTCATCGATGATGGCCTTTGCTCGCGCACCGGTGGAGAGGCTCGTCTGCTTCATTTCTCCGATCTGAGCCGGAGCTTGCGGGTCTGGCGCAGATTCGCCACCGCATCCGATGAACGCGGCCACGATCAATGTGACTGCGAGCGCTCGGACTGCCGCCGAAGCGCTGATGCCGGCGCGCGGAATCGTCCGATTCGTAGAGACCCGCGCGAGCGAAGCGGAAAGCGATCTGATTCTCATGCAGCCAGTCTAAGCGCAAGGCTTGTCCTGTCAAGGCGACGCGGAGGCGAGTCGTACCGAGCTTCCCAGCAATGGCCGCTTGCCGGGGTTTGCGACTGCGGCTTCGCGGGTAGCGACCACTTTACCGGAGGCTCCGCATCTGCCACTCTGCGCCTCCATGAGAACGGTTTGCCACTCGCGTCCGGCTCAGACGCTCGATGGCTGAAGAAACACTCCAGTCGAAACGGTCGGCGGGTGAAGCGATCGCCGCGTTCTTCGAGCGACGCGTGCTCGTCATGCTCGCGCTCGGTTTCGCCGCCGGCATCCCGAATCTGCTCATCTACGACACTCTGTCTGTCTGGCTCCGGCAGGCCAAAGTATCGCTCGATGTGATCACGCTCCTCAGCCTGGTGACGATCACCTACGCGATCAAGTTCCTCTGGGCTCCCGCCGTCGATCGAGTCAAGCTTCCGGTTCTCCATCGCCTGTTGGGGAAGCGCCGCGCCTGGATGCTGCTCGCGCAAGTGGGAGTCGTCTTCGGCATCTGGGCCATTGCCGCGAACGCGCCCGGAGTCTCCGCCGAGGTGGCCGGAGGTGTGGAAGGCGCGGTGCAGCCCGATCCGAACATGGACGTGATCGGAATCGTCGCCGTGTTCGCGGCGATCACCGCGTTCTTCGGCGCGACCCAGGATATCGCAATCGATGCATGGCGCATCGAGGCGGCTGCCATCGAGAAGCAAGGAGTGATGGCGGCGGCCTACCAGTGGGGGTATCGCATCGCCATGGTGGTCTCCGGCGCGGTCCCGTTGTGGCTGGCCTCGCGCATCGGATGGACCCAGTCGTACATGTTGATGGCGGTGGTGATGGCGATCGGAATCCTCGGAGTGCTGCTCGCGCCTCGCGAGAAAAGCGTGGATCTTCCTCGCGCGAGCACCGAGGCCGGTTCGCCCCTGCTCGAGACGTTGGAGTGGGTGGGACGCGTCCTGGTGATGGTCTTGGGAGCCGCGTTCATCGGCGCCGGGCTTTCCGGGCGCGCGGAGCCGTTGACGTTCTTGTTCTCGATGGCCGGGGCCCGCGAATTCGCGACCGATGTCGGAGAGATCTGGAAAACCCGACCGTGGGGCGTCGTGTGGCAAGTCACCGGCGTGGTGATCGGCCTCGCCATCGTCGCGTTCGCAACCTATCCGCTTCCCGGCAAGCGCACCCGCCCCAGCGCGTACTTCGCCGGCACGCTCAAGGAACCACTGCAGGAGTTCTTCCGTCGCCATCACGGAAAGGCGGTGATCGTCCTCGCGACGATCTGCGTCTACCGGATCGCCGATTTCGTGCTCAATCTGATGGGGACGTTTTACGTCGACGTCGGATTCACGCTCGATCAGATCGCGAGCGCGCGCAAGATCTTCGGTGTTCTCATGTCGATGGCCGGGGTCGGGCTCGGTGGATGGATGGTGGTCCGCTTCGGGTTGATGCGAACTTTGATCGTAGGAGCTGTACTGCAACCTTTGTCGAACATCGCCTTCGGCTCGCTCGTGTTCACCGGTCCGTGGGTCCCCGGCCTCTACGCGTGCATCGCGATCGACAACATGTCGGGTGGGATCGCCGGCACCGCGCTCATCGCCTACATGTCGAGCCTCACCAGTCTCGGATCGACCGCGACTCAGTACGCGCTTTTCTCTTCGCTCTATGCGCTGCCTGGAAAGCTGCTCGCGGCCGTGTCGGGTCGTATCGTCGAGGGCGCGATCGCGGCTGCTTCGGCGGGGGAGACGGAGTGGCTGCGATCGTGGTTCACCGCCATGTCTCCCACCGCGTTCGCGAAGCTCTCGGAGGAACGCGGCATCTCGGCCTCGGCCTTCGCCGCCGGTTACATGACGTTCTTCCTCTATTCCGCCGCGATCGGAATCCTCGCGCTGGTCCTCGCATTCCTCATCGCGCGCCGCGGGGGCGTATCCAAAGCCGAGTGATCGCTGCGCCTACGAACGAATCGCTGCATCTACGAACCAATCGCTGCGCCTACGGACTGTCGCTGCATCTACGAACCAATCGCTGCGCCTACGAACCGATCGCTGCGCCCGACTGATGGTGCCGCCGGCGCCAGGTGGATCAGTTCGCGGTTGGATCGAAGTGCGTCGGTGGTTGGTAAACCGGTGGAGGCGGCAACGGAGGTGTGCGCTGGAAAAGTGCGCGCACGTGAGGCCGCTCCAGCATGTAGATCGCGTAGATCCCGAAGATCGTTCCGAACGGGATGAGCACGAGATAGCACGCGCCCAGCAGCAGCCCCGCCTTCCGGGCCCACTCCTTCCGCGTGAGCAGACCGATCCCGACCAGGATTCCGGGAATCTGCAGCAGGACGAGGAAGGAAGAGCCGGCCACCAGGGCGACCATGCCGACTTCCGGCACTCCACCTTCCGCCATTCCGAGAGCCACGGCGAACAGGACGAGCAGGCTGAGCACGATGCCCATCCCGGAGAACACGAGGTTGAGCACCCCGATCATCGTGACGTGTTCACGCGCATCCATGGAACATGATCCTCGCGCCAGATTCGGAACGGTTCGCGAGGCGGGAGTATGGCCGGTCCTTGCGTCTTCCGCCAGTCGTCACGTGCAGGCTGCGAACAAAGCCGCTCGTCCGTCGGAATGACGGAATCCCAGCGGGCGGTCCGCCTGTGTTAACCGCACGCCGTCGGCCGGTTGGTTCGCGGTCGACGCCGGGCGGACCAGCAGGCCGAATCCTCGCCGAGGCTTTTGCGTGTCCGTCCGTTCTTGGCGCGCCGCTCCTACATGTTGCGGCGGTACTGTCCCCCGACCGCGTAAAGCGCTTCCGACATCTGGCCCAGGGTACACACCTTGGCCGCGTCCATGAGGGAGGCGAAGAGGTTGCCATCCTCGATCGCGGTGGTCTGGAGCGCGTTCAGCGCCTGCGACGCGACATCGGCATTGCGCTGTTGGAATGCTTTCCGGGAGGCGATCGCATACTGCTTCTCGGTCACCGAAGCGCGGATCACCTCGCGCGGCACGGTCGTGGGAGATCCTTGCGGATCGAGGAAGGTGTTCACTCCCACGATCGGAAGCGTGCCCTCGTGCTTGAGGGACTCATAGTACAGCGACTCCTCCTGGATCTTGGTGCGCTGATACATCCGCTCCATGGCGCCGAGCACGCCCCCGCGCTCTGAAATGCGCTTGAACTCCTCCAGCACCGCTTCCTCCACCAGATCGGTCAGTTCTTCGATGATGAAGGAGCCTTGCAGCGGATTTTCGTTCTTCGCCAGTCCGTGCTCCTTGTTGATGATGAGCTGGATGGCGAGCGCGCGCCGCACGCTTTCCTCGGTCGGAGTGGTGATCGCCTCGTCATAAGCGTTGGTGTGGAGCGATTGGCAGTTGTCGTAGATCGCGGTCAGCGCCTGGAGCGTCGTGCGGATGTCATTGAACGAGATCTCCTGCGCATGCAGCGAGCGTCCCGAAGTCTGGATGTGATACTTCAGCTTTTGCGATCGCTCGTTCCCCCCGTAAAGGAAGCGGATCGCCTTGGCCCAGATCCGCCTCGCCACTCTCCCGATGACCGAATACTCCGGATCCATCCCGTTCGAAAAGAAGAAGGAGAGATTGGGAGCGAAGTCGTCGATCGCCATCCCGCGGGAGAGGTAGTACTCGACGTAGGTGAATCCGTTGGCGAGCGTGAGCGCGAGCTGGGTGATCGGATTGGCACCCGCTTCGGCGATGTGATAGCCGGAGATGGAGACCGAGTAGAAATTCTTGACGTTGCGATCGATGAAGTACTGCTGGACGTCGCCCATCATCCGGAGCGCGAACTCGGTCGAGAAGATGCAGGTGTTCTGCGCCTGATCCTCCTTGAGGATGTCCGCCTGCACCGTGCCGCGCACTCGGGAGAGCGTGTCCGCTTCGATGCGGGCGTAGA
>CAMPIC010000073.1 GCA_946886185.1 uncultured bacterium | reverse complement strand
GCTGGCCGCGGAGCGCTGCGATCAGCTCGTGCGTCTTCCGATGACCGACGTGATCGGCTCTTTCAATGCGTCGGTGGCGGCGGCCCTGACTCTGTATCAGGTGTTCATGGCCCGGCATCCCGTAGATGGAGAGCGCCACGAGGATTAGACTTGGTCCCATTCCCGAACGGGCAACGGGACGGAAGCCGTTCGCGACCGCGGAGCCTTCCAGGTATCTGAGACCCTATCGTTGGCATTTGGAGACGTGCCCCTGCTACCGTCGTCCCGTCTTGAGGCAAACAACATGATTCAACTCGACGGCGCCGTACCCCGGAGTCCGTCAAATTGGAGGAAGTCGTGACTCTGCGCTTAGGCGACCTCGCACCGGACTTCAAGGCTGACTCTTCGGCAGGACCGATCTCGTTCCACGACTGGATCGGCCAGTCCTGGTGCATCCTGTTTTCGCATCCGAAGGATTTCACCCCGGTCTGCACGACCGAGCTCGGCTATGTCGGCAAACTCCAACCGGAGTTCCAGAAGCGAGACGTGAAGGTGATCGGGCTCTCGGTCGACCCGGTCGACTCGCACAAGAAGTGGATCGCGGATATCGAAGAGACGCAGTCCACCAAGGTCAACTATCCGATCGTGGCAGACTCCGAGAAGAGAGTGGCCGATCTCTACGGGATGATGCATCCCAATCATGACGAAGTCTTCACCGTGCGTACGGTCTTCGTCATCGATCCGAGCAAGAAGATCCGGCTCATGATCACCTATCCGCAGACGGCGGGGCGGAACTTCGACGAGATCCTCCGCGTCATCGACTCGCTCCAGCTCACGGACAAGCACAAGGTAGCGACGCCGGTGAACTGGAAGCATGGCGAAGACGTGATCATCGTGCCCGCCGTCTCCGACGAAGAAGCCAGGAGCAAGTTCCCGGAAGGCTGGTCCGCTCCACGTCCATATCTGCGGCTCACGCCGATGCCCAAGGACTGAAGAGCCGGGTTTCGGCAAGGATGCACCGCCTTCTCGAACGGGCCGTCACGGTCGCAATTGCGGCCGCGGCGGCTCTTCTCTTGTTCTGGGATCTGGGTTCTCCGTATCTCTGGCAGGACGAGGCGGCGACCGCGATCCTGGGAGAGCGGCTTTTCGAACACGGTAAGCCGCTCGCCTACGACGGCAAGAATCTCGTTTCGATGGACAGCTTCGCGGACGAGGATCTCGCCACGATCGATCAGCGCACCGCGGATCCCGAGTCCGCGATTCGATACCTCGTGAAGCGCGGCGACTTCCGTGAAGACCTCGCCTGGACCGGACAACCGTGGGGACAGTTCGTCGCGGCCGGAGCTTCGCTCTCCTTGTTCGGACATCACACCGTGGCGGCGCGGCTGCCATTCTCGATCGCCGCGTTCCTCACCGTATTGGTCTTGTACCGTTTCGCGCACCGGATGTTCGGCAGCCAATGGATGGCGGCGATCACGGCCGGGTTGCTTCTAGGAAACGTCTACTGGGTGCTCCACGCCCGCCAGGCGCGTTACTACTCTCTGAGCGGGCTGTTCCTCCTCCTGACCGTGATCGCGTTTCTCCACTGGCTGCGCCGAGGGCGATACGGCGCCGCGCTTTTCGTCGGCACTGCCTGGGTCTGGTTCCAGATCGATTTCGGCACGTTTTGGCCGGTCATCGGGACCTTGGCCGCCTGCGCGCTCTTCTTCCGCCTCCGCTTCTCTGCTCCGATCCAGCCAGATCGGGGCGACGAATCGGTGAGTTCAGGCTCGGTCGTCGGAAAGGGACAGGAGCTTGGCCGGATTCTCGTCCCGTTCGGTGCGCTGCTCGCGAGCGTCGCCCCGTGGATCTGGTATTACCAACTTCTGGGGCGCCTCAAACAACCGGCCAGCACGCTCGACGCGCGGCTCCTGGGAAACCTCTTCCATTTGAACCAATTCCTCATTCCTCTCGTTCTGTACCTCGTCGGCGCCGTTGCGTTGTGGAGATGGAAGTGGCGTCGCAATCGAACCGGTGACTCGAGACAACAGAAAGGTGCGGTCGAGGTACATGCGGAGACCGCCGCCCCGCCCGTCATGGCCGACGACAAGAGCATGCGCATGCTCGGTGTGCGGAGAGGCGAGAGCACGCCGGTGCCGGGAACGTCCGAGACACGAGCGATCATCGGGATCTGCGTGGCGATCCTTCCGGCCGTCTATTTCTGGGTGTCGCTGGTGGCGCCTTGGCACTTCTATCGCTACTTCGTCGCCGTGACGCCTCTCGCCGCGCTGCTCACGGCGTGGATCGCATTCGTCCTGGGACGCGGGATCGCCGGCCGTCTAGCCCGTCCGGCTGAACCATCCCACATCACGGTGGGCGCCATCACGCTGGGGATCGCGATGCTGACGGTGATCACGCCGATCTTGTCCAACATGACGGCGGCGCTGTTGGCGCCGATCTCGCACCTTCCGCGAGGAACGCTTCTCCGGGCCGAGCTCTCCCTGTTCGGCGATGAGCTGTTCGGCGAAAGGCCGGATCCCAATCGCATCGTCGTGGAGTACCTGCGAGAGCATGCGAACCCCGAGGATGAGATCCTCGCGACCTACGAGGATCTGCCGCTGCAGTTTTACCTCGGCAACCCGATCCGGGGCGGCGTGACTGCCTTTCGCGTGGAGGCGCCGGCTCCCCCCCGCTTTCTCGTGGTACGGCAGAGCGTTTCCTTCCTCCACTGGCCGGTGTTTCAGCGAGAGATTGCGCGCCACCGCTGGGTGACCGCGCCAATCCACGCGCCCGACATCCCGTTCGGGAACAATCCCGATCCGGAAGCGCAAGCCCGGTGGACCCATCCCGATCCGCCGGACCTGATCCTCGCGGAGCGGGCGGACCTGTGATTCCTCCGCCACCGCGGGGCCGGGCGCGTCACTCCGGACGCAACTTCGGGGACTCCGAGGCCGATGAGCTTGTAGGGACAGCTCCGGTGTTCCAGAGTGATCGACGTCCATCAGACTGCTTCGCTCGAGGCGGCGCCGCCATGACCGCGGTGGCCAGACCACGCGACGAAACTCCGTTCGGGGAAAGGAAGCCGGCATGTTTGGTTGGGTTCGAAAGACGATCGGCGGCACCACCTACAGTCACATCCAGCAACCGCAAAACATGAGCTGCGGCGCAACCAGTCTCGCCATGCTCGTCTGGAATTGCGGCTACGGCCTCGGTTCAGAGATAGCGGCGCGTTGGACGGTGCGCGGATACGAGCGACAGCGGCTGGGTCGGACGGTGCTGAGCGATCCCGATCCCATGGACGATTCCGGATCGGACGAAGCGCACATCGAGGACATTCTGAAGAACTACTACGGAGTGAGCGCGACCGCGATCCAGGCGGACCATTTCGCGACCGTCATGGCCCATGCCCCCACCGTCTCGACCAGCTTCGTGCTCGGAGTTTTTTGGAACGGTGGCGGCGGACATCTGATCACCGTCATCGTCCGCGGTGCGAACGCGCTCATCTTCGATCCCGGTCTGCCTTCCGGCACGATCAACTCAGTCCCATGCGCCGGTTTGGTATCGGGGTCACCGGGAAATCGCGTGCTCAACATTCCAGGAATGGCGGCCCATCGCATCGATCGCGCCGTGCACGTCCCGCCGCAGAAGAGCGGGAAGACGATCCTCATGAATCTGGTGCAGGCCCCGGCGTGGCTCTATCAATTCGGGCGCACGGGGTTCAAGATGTGACCAGTTGCACACCAGGATCGGATCGAGTTGAAACCGTCAGAGTTCAGGACGTCAGCTCGACGAGATCCTGGAGAACATATCCCGATCGCTGAATTGCCGCGCGTTGTTCTTGTCGCAGGGGAGCAATCGCAAACCTTCCACGTTTCAACAAGCCATGGGATCTATTCGGTCTCGAACCCGTGATTGGTGAATTTCAAGGTTCGGCTGTTTTCCGTCACCGTGCGCACGACGTGATCGGGAACGCCCTCGGGTAGAAACGCATCGATTTCAAGCGTTACATCTACTTCCGATCCGACCAGTCCGGAGAGATGCGACAATACTTCTTCCGCGATCTGTCCGGCGTCTCGGCCAACCCGAGCGGGATTCAGCCGAACGCTTCCATGAAAACGGCGCATCAGCGGCGGAGGAGGTGCGTCGGCCACACCGGGCGCATCGCTGCGGGCAGCCGAAGCGCCGGCCTTCCCATCCCCAGAACCGGCTCCGGAACCCTGCAACGTTCGGTCGGCGTCGACCGAGCCGGGCTTCAGGACCGCCGCCTCCGCGTCCATTTGGGTTCGGGCTCGCTCCGGCCTCACGAGCAGCGCCGGACTGTCGATCGTCACGTGCACGAGCTGGCCGGCGCGCAGGCCATGATAGCGATCGCGCGGCTCGTCGTATCCATCGGCGAGGGCGAACGTCTCTCGCTCCCAGGTCATGAGCGAGATGCCGTCCCGAATCGATTGGAGGAGGACTTCCGGCCCGACCAGCCGGGGCAGGTACACGTAGCTCGCGAAGTCCCCGACGAGCTGGCGGACGGAAACTTGATCACCACGCCACAGTGGCACATCGTCCATGTGCTTGCGGAGGATCGTCGATCCCATGCTCGACAGCAGCAGCTCTTCGCTCCGGAGCCGCTTGCTCGCACGCACGGCCAGAGGATCCGAGCCGGTCAGCCTCGTCGCTCCGATCGTCATAGGCAAGTCAGGTTTGGTCTGCTCCGGAACCAGCAGCCACTGATACGTCTCCGGAAGCCTTCCGATCACGGTGCTGTCCGCGTTCTCGAGCTGCCGCTGGGCTTGCCGCACTTGATGCGGATCGAGATTCAAGCTCTCCGTTTCGGCGAGGATCGACTTCCATGCGAGGAACCGGCGTAGGGCTTCGTCCAAGTCTTGCCAGCGTGCCCGATCTGCCGCCAGAAACACGAGGGTATTGCGATACTGCCGCGGACTGCTTCCTCGCGATTCGAGGATCATTCTCGCTGCAATCTCAGCGGGATTCCCCTCTTCTTTCGAATAGGGATGCTCGACGGGCAAGACGACCAATCGTCCCTCGAAGTCGTCCGGAACGTCCGCGCCGGACCTCGGGGCCGGATGAACGCGCGTGAAGTCGCCGCGATCGGCGAGATTGCGGCGCAGGCGTTCTTCGAGCTCCTGGATGATCTTGTCGGACTCGTCGCGGAGCTGCTCGGCGCGATCCTCCGCCAGCTTGGTCACGGTCGGGCGCGTGTCGTACCAGGAGCGGGACCCGTCTTGATAGAGATAAGTGGCTTGCGCGGCCAGGCGCCGGAGCGCATCGCTGAATACAGCCGGCGATTCGCCGGGCATGACGCAGCCCAGCTTGATGCGCCGATCCTCGATCCCGCGATGCGAGGTCGAGGTCGTGGGCGCCGAACCCAGGTAGATCGTACGAGCGACCCGGCGCGCGCCATGGACCTTACCGAGATTCTGGACTTCGGCGTCGATCTGGAGCGGAAGCGAACCTGGACCATCGATGTCCTTGCCGATGATCGGCACCCAGTTCTCCGGCAGGTACCGGGTCAGCTCGAATTGGACACGGCTGTCGTCGATCGGAATCATCGAGGGCAGAATGAGCGGATTCCGATCGCCTCGTTCCCACAGGCAGTGGATCACCGCCGCCATGAGCCGTAACACTCCGCGGGTCCGTTGAAATTTCAGAAGCGTCGACCAGTCGGAATAGAGACGGTCGAAGATTTCCGGGTGGATTGGGTACGCGGCCTGGATGCGCTTCTCGTAGTCGGAGCCGTGACACTCCGGAGGAAACTCGGCGCGCTCGCGCCGATACAGATCCGCAAAGGCGCGCGCCGTGAGATCGCGCTGCGTGAACGCCTCCGGTCCCGAGAGCGGCTCGAACAGCCGGCGACGGACGATCTCGAATCCCTCTTCGGCCGAAGCGGGCCTCCAGGACGAATCGAGCCTGCCGACCACGTTGCGGAGGCGATCCAGGGCTTCGCGACCACGGACTCCGCCCACCTCGACATCGTCGCTGTGCGAATGCGGTGAGCCCGAGTCGGACGCCGGAAGCGAGATGACGAGCAAGCAGTTTCCGGCGAGCTTGGCCGACTCGGTGAGAGCCTGGGCAAACGTGAACTGTGTCTCGAAGCTGCCGGCCGGCAAGTCGCTCTGATCATGAAGCTGCCGGGCATAAGCGACCCACTCGTCAATCAAGATGAGACACGGGCCGTACTGCTTGAGAAGCTCCCTGAGCACGTCGCCCGGGCTCGTGGCGCGTTCGTCATCGTGCTGGATCCGGGAGTATGCCGGCTTGCCGCCCAATTGGTACGCGAGTTCTCCCCAGAGAGTGCGCACCACGGTGCCATCCGGTTTGGTGATTGGATTTCCCGGAGACAGGCGATTTCCCACCAGGACGACCCGCTTTGCCTTCGGCAACGACTGGACGCCTGCTTCGCCGAGCACGGTGTCGATCTCGGCCAGTTCGCTCGGATTGGCGCCGGAGAACAGATGGTAGAGGGCGAGCATCGAGTGCGTCTTGCCCCCACCGAAGTTGGTCTGGAGCTGGACCACCGGATCCCCGCCCGTTCCCGCGATCCGCTGCACTCCCCCGACCAGCAGCCGGCGCAAGCTCTCCGTCAGATAGGTGCGCCGAAAAAACTCGACCGGGTCCCGGTATTCATCGCTTCCTTCGCCCAGGTGCACTTGCCACAGGTCGGCGGCGAACTCCGCTTGCTGATACCGGCCGTTTGCCACGTCCGGTTGGGGCGTGACGACTTCCCGCCAGGGAGAGAGGTTGCCTTTCGCGGTCGCGCTCTCGATCGCGGTTGCGGCGGCTCTGCGCTTCTTGTTGCGAACCTGCTCGTCGTAGCGGAGCCGGAGCAGTTCTTCCCTCATGACATCGATTTCGGACGCTTCCGGCGCGGAAATCGCGGTGAGCAAACGGGCCGCGGAATCGAGATGCCGGTACGCGTCATCGCCCGAGATCGTGGCCTGATGAGCCCATTCGTTGCGCGCGTCTCGCAGCTCGCTCACCAGAGTGCGTTCCGGCTGACCCAACACATCCCGGAAGACGCTATTCCACTGATGCCACATCACCAGGAGCAGCGCGGCTGCATCCCAGTTCGGATCCGGATTCGCCTCGAAGTTCCTTGCGGACATTTCGTTCATGGAGGAACGAGCTTGGTCGATCCATGCGTCGCCGAAGTGAGACTCGAGCTCACGCTTGACGAAAGGACTCAGCCCCTTTCGCAGAAGCTCCAGGGCCCTGCCTACTCGTTCGTGGTTCGTGACCGCCACCGTGTCGTACCCCCCAGGGCTGGCTTCACCCAAAGCCAGATATTCTCGACCAACCGTTGCCTACCGAATCGCTTGCGAACTCAACAGGGTGACCGCTCGAGCTGAATGTTCTCGTCAACCAAGCCGCATCACATCGATCGGCGGCGCAACTTATGGAATTCCACTTCACGCAGAGTCTCCGCGGCGAAACCGAACACCGCGCGAAGGGCACTGCTTGTCAGTTGCGGATACTCATCCCGAATTTGATCCTCCGTCCACCCGGAAGCAAACAGGCCGAGAATGAAATCCACCGCCAGCCTTGTCCCGCCAACCACAGGCTTTCCCGCGAGTATCTCGGGATCGCTCACGATGTGTGCACGCCAGGCCATCCTGTCTCCTGGAGGTTGTAGATCCTATCCGTCGACCGATTCAGAAGGCGATGGCGCCGTGGCCTTTACGCTGCTGCTCCGGCCCGGTCGCCGAACTTGGCCAGGGCGCTCTCTTCATCTCTCGTGATTGCCAGGCTTTTGCGACGCTTTGGTGAGAAGCGAGTCTTGGTTCTCCAGAGTGTACCGAATCGGTTTGTTCAGCTTCTTGACGGATCCCTCGCTCACTAGAGTTTGCAGCCATTCTTTGGTTTGGGCGTTCGAGACTCCAAGGAGTCGCGCGATTTCCGCATCTTTTCTTGGAATTGCAAGTAGCTCGAGGATCAAACGCCGGGCTGTATCAAACAGCTCGTCAGCAGGAGTCAGCTCGTGGTCGGCAGATGCGGACGGAGCGCGCGACGATGACTCTTCCGAAACTTCCGCCCCACTCATGGCTTCCGGCACGTCGTGTTGAGTCGTCGCGTAGTTTGCGGTCCGTTCCTTCGAAAACAGCGACAACCCTGAACGCCGGGCATCAGTAGCCGACGCTTGATCGGCGTCGAGGATGGACGCGAACTCGTCTGACCCTGTCGGGTTGGGCCAAGGAATCGCGCCTTTGAGAAGCAAACCCTTGAGCCCTTCGGAGGGAGCTCCATTCGATCGAATGTAGACCGGGACGAACTTGAATTTGTCGAGTTGCTCGGAAGCGCCCGCCCACGTTCCTCCTTTGTTCAGATCCGAGCTCACGACCAAAGACGCGTCTGACATCGCATAGATCAGTTTGTTTCGCTGCATGGCGTGACCGACATTGAACCCGGCGCCGGGATCGTAGGGCGAGACGAGAACGAGTTGGCTCGCGAGAATCAGATCACGGTGCTCGCGCGCCATCGCCGACCTGCCCAGGCTGTCGGCCAGAACACCGATGGCAGTACCGCCGGCCTCCATCGCGCCACGCATCGCCGCCTGATCAATTCCGCGCGCGCCGCCAGAAACAAGGGTTCGTCCCGCTCGCGCCGCCAGGCGACCCACCTCCATCGCATAATCGCTCAGCGTTTCGTCCACGTGGCGCGAACCAACGACAGCCAGTCCACCCGTTTCGAGCAGATCCAGAGATCCGCAGCCATACAGCACGGCCGGCGCATCTTCGCGGAGTCGAGCCTTGAGTCGCTTCGGATAGCTTGCATCCGCCCGGCTGACGACCCAGATGGCTCGAGAGGTCCAACGGTCCACCACGTCACCCAATAGGAGTCCACGACCCAAAAGGCGCGCAAGCCGCCCTTCATCGATCACGGATTGACATTCGCGGAGCAGCGCCGCGGCATTCGAAGAAATCAGATCAGCGGGCTGGTGCTGCAGTTCGCGCAACCGACGGGCAAGACGCTTGTACTCGCCCGGAGACAGCAGATCCGTCGTCGCCGTTGCCTTCCCGGCGAGAAGGGGCGCCGTCAGGAGCAGGATCGCCTGGGTGTTCTCCGAGAGGGTGGGGGTCATTCGTCGTGCCCGGCCTGAGAAAGCGCGACCGGCCACACTTCGCCACTTCCGTTCGTGCGCAACAGCCACGCTGCGACCGTGAAGGTCCACCGCGAGTCCACCATGTCGTCGACCAGAAGCACCGGCTCGCCCATCGGTGGCGTGCCGATCGCGAGCGATCCGTCCACGTTGCGTGCCTGCTGCGTACTGTTTGCCATCGTCTTCTGTTCCGGCCGGTCGTCCGTCCGAAGAATGATCCCGTAAAACGGCAGACCCAGCTCCGCGCCTATTCGCCTTGCGAAGTCGGGCACCAGGCCGGGTCGCCTGAGCGAGGGAATGCAGGTCACCCAGGTGGGCGCGGGTTGGG